>JBILYL010000234.1:0-4915 GCA_044377775.1 Bacteroidia bacterium | reverse complement strand
GATCGGTGCAACATAGTTTTTGTTTTCTATATTTACGATCACACTTCCGAAAGTTTGTTTTTTGTTTTTTTTGAGCGCAACTTTATCTTCCATCAAAGCGATATCATATGCGTCAGCATTTTTGTTTCTGAATGCCTCTCTCATCTTCGGCAAATATTTTTCCTGGGTTTGGAAATCCGCTTGATGGATGATCAATGCGAGCGTGTAATTTCCGATAAATCCTATAACATTTCTACCCAACCATCCATAGTTGTCAATTATTCCAGTGGTAATTGAAAGATTAATTGAATCGTTCTGTTTGATTTTTTTTCTGATCTCTACGATCTTTTCCGATTCTGCATCAAACTCGTTCTTCAGACTAACCTCCTTTAAGCGATAAGAGTGATGTTCCCGGTAAACGCTATCTAATAAAAGTACCAAACCCTTATTAAGATTCGAGTCCGATCTGCCTATATTTTGTTCTACTTTACTATTGATCTCTTCCCATCTTTTATCATCCCAAAGGATTTTAAAAGCTGGATCAGTAGACAGTTGTTGGAAATTGATATAATCATAAAGAATAACTACTTTAGAAAGTTGTGCGAATGCAGAATCTTTCTTTCCTGCTAATGTCCATGAACGTGCTGAATTGTAGCGATCTTCCAAAAATGCCTTGCCTCCATTCTGTTCAAACGCTTTCGAATAGAATAATGCCGAATTATTATACTCGTTTTTGTCAAAGGCGTTTTTAGCCTTATCAATATTTTCGTAATAGTTTGACGAAGGTTGAGCGAAGGAGAATTGTCCGAGATAAAGTAGAGTGATAATTATAAAACAGATTCTTTTCATTGAAAAAATGGCAAAAGGAATTACAATTACTGAACTCTTACACGAGGATCTAAGATCCCGTAAACAATGTCAACACCAATATTGATGATCACAAATATCATTGCAAAAACCAATGTGGCACCCATAACGACAGGCAGGTCGTTTTTGTTCAGTGCATCAACTACTTCGTATCCTATCCCTTTCCAATTAAAGATAATTTCTACAAATACAGCTCCGGCCATTAATCCGGCAAACCATCCTGAAATGGCGGTGATAACAGGATTTAATGCGTTTTTCAATGCATGCTTAAAAACAACGGTATAATATCCTAATCCTTTTGCAGTAGCAGTTCGGATGTAATCCTGTGAAAGAACATCTAATAATGAACTTCTTGTCAACTGGATAATAATCGCCAGAGGGCGCAATCCTAAAGTGATTGTAGGAAGAATAAGGTTTTTCAGATCGAGGTGTTCATCACCGAAGTCGTCTATAGAATACAGAGAACCAACATTATTGAGTCCGGTATAATCCCTTAATACAAATCCAAAAAACCAAGCGATAAGTAAGCCCATAAAAAAAGAAGGAAGCGCCATTCCGAAAATTGCAAAGATCAACGAGCTCTTATCAAACCAAGAATTCTTTTTAATGGCAGAGAAGATCCCCAGCAGAATTCCGAAAATAGCACCAAATGTGATGGAGGCAAAAGCCAGGATCGCTGTTTCAGGTAGTGTTTCAATAACAATGTCTGACACTTTCCGTTTTGTGATATACGACCTTCGTAAGTATGGGAATTTAAGAACAAGTGTTTTCGATGATGTAACGGGGAATAGTTTTACATATGAAGAATATTTTTCAGGACTTAAATATAAATAATGCTCAGTATTTGAAGGATCGTGGATGGAGATAGGAGAAAGATCGTTCAGGTACATTAAAAACTGAGTAGTCATTGGTTTGTCGCGGCCCAAATCGCGGTTAATCGCGTCAATTGAAGCCTGATCGGCACGTTGTCCTAGCATCATTCGTGCAGGATCGCCCGGCAATACATTGAATAATAAAAATACAACAGAGATCACCCCAAGCAATACAAGGAAACCGTAAAATAATCGTTTAAAAATAAATTTTATCACAAGCTATTTCTTTAAATATTGTTCTTTAATATCATTATACGATGGAAACGAATGGAAGTGCCACATATTTACTACCGTACCACCTTTTAGCATCATTAATCCCGGGTTTGAGCGGATCATTGTTTTTAAAACCGTACCATCTGTATTGTAAAAAGTCACATTTGTTTTTACTTCCGACTTAAATTTCTCGATCATCTCTTTTGTTGACGATGTTAGTGCTATAAATGTTACACTGTCTTGTTTGCAAAGGGCTTCAAAATCATTGATCTTCCCGAATGCATCAGCATCTGTCTTATCAAGGTCATAACAAATCAACAGAAAATTGTACTCCGGATTTTCTATAATATCCTGAGTATAATCCGTTCCATCTAGATTTGAAATGCTAAAATCTTTGATCTTTGGTTCTACACCCTTTTTCGTAACTTCTGTACGGCTGTCTACATAATCATATGTTGTATCCCATCCGTCAGGCCATTTGTCAAACTCCTTTTCCTCTCCGGTTTTTTTATCTTTTAATTTGTAGAAATATTTCAACTCATCCGGAACCCCTTTTGTTTGTTCAGGAATGTTTTTTCCGATCGCGTAAGGGCGGAAATCAATGATAGGAAGATAATTGTACGTATAGATCGGGAAAGCGGTTGAAGCACTCAGAACGATAACAAGCAAAGCATTTTCGAAACGGAGTCCAACTAATGGATTGATATGCTGCTTGCCAATAAAAAGCAAAAGTATCAGGATAAGAAGAATTAAATCTTTGTAAAACGATTGCCATGGGGTAAGAGGAATGGCATCACCAAAACAACCGCAGCTTAATACTTTCTGATAATAAGCGGAGTAAAATGTAAGGAATGTAAAAAACACGATCATCAAAAGCGATAACCACAAGGTCAATTTTAGCCTTGCTCCTATTAAAAGTGCAAATCCGAGTACAATTTCAAAGATGCAGATGAACATTGCCAGTGGTAAAGCAATCGGTACCATAAAGTGCGTTTCAAACACTTCGAAGTACTCAACAAGTTTGTAGGCAAAGCCAACAGCATCGTTCGCCTTAATAAAGCCGGAAAAAATAAATAACAAGCCGACTAAAATACGAGCGATAGTTGTTATTATTTTCATAGTGTTTACTTATTAATTGAAATTGGTTTAAAATCGAGTTCCCTGTTACTCTTCACTTAGTTTTATCAAAGCAAAAATAGCATAATTAATCATATCATGAAAGTTGGCATCAACCCCTTCAGATATGAGTGTTTCTCCTTTATTATCTTCAATTTGCTTGATGCGCAAAAGTTTCATCAAAATCAGATCTGTTAGAGAACTGACGCGCATATCACGCCATGCTTCACCATAATCATGATTTTTGTTTTCCATTAAGCTTCGTGCCTCGTTGGAATGAAGATCGTATAGCTTGCTCACCTCATCCGCAGGCAACTCCATACGTGTATCATTTTTTAATTCAAGTTGAATTAGTCCGATTATCGAATAGTTGATAATTCCGATGTACTCAGAGCGGACATCTTCATTGATTTTTTGAGTACCTTTATCCTCGATATTACGGATCCGTTGTGCTTTAATAAAGATCTGATCGGTAATGGAGCTTGTCCGTAAAATACGCCAGGCGGTACCATAGTCTTTCATCTTTTTAATGAAAATATCTTTGCAACTAGCAATTGCTGTATTGTATTGAGAAAATGTTTTAGTCATAAAATAGTTCAGTTCGTCTGAAATAACACCTTAGCAAATAATGGCACAATATACAGTTTTTTATCAAAAAATAGAACGGATTTTTGACCAAAAGTCGGGCGCTTTGGTGATGGGTATTTTAAATGTTACACCCGACTCGTTTTATGACGGAGGTAAATACACTGAAGAACAGCAGTGGCTAAGTCATGTAAGTCTTATGGTAAATGCTGGTGCGGACATGATAGACATTGGCGCCTACTCTACCCGACCTGGTGCCGAGGAGGTTTCAGCAGAAGTTGAATCGGAGCGATTAATTAAGGTGATCCGCTCTGTTAGAAATGCTTATCCGGACTTGCTTCTTTCAGCTGATACGTTTAGATCCCAAGTTGCTAAAGATGCTGTTGCTGCAGGAGCGAATATTATTAATGATATTTCGGGCGGAACACTTGATAGTGAAATGTTTAGTGTGATTGCAGCCTTAAATGTTCCTTATATTCTGATGCATATCCAAGGGAGTCCGCAAAACATGCAGGATAATCCTAAATACAGCAATGTGGTAGAGGAAGTTTATGCATATTTTGAAAACAAACTGAAGCAGTTGAATGCTTTAGGAATAAAGCAGGTGATTATTGATCCGGGGTTTGGTTTTGGGAAAACCCTTGAACATAATTATGAATTGCTTAAAAATATGGATCGGTTCGCTGCATTCGGGCTGCCTGTTCTTGCAGGTATTTCAAGAAAATCTATGGTAAATAAGTTATTGAATATCAATCCAAAAGATTCACTCAACGGAACAAGTATATTAAATACGATCGCTCTTCAAAAAGGTGCGTCCTTACTTCGGGTACACGATGTGAAAGAAGCGAAAGAAGCGGTAGCGATAGTTGAGTTTATGAAATAAATGTTTCAATTTGGCTAGATAGTGATCCAATAAAAATAAGGATTGTAGACTTTTATAGATCAGTTAATTAATTAAATAAATTTTATACAAAAAAAACACCCTCGACATGGCCGAGGGTGTTTTTTTTACAAAGTTGTTTATTTCATCACTGCGACCTTTTGCACATGATCTTTTTTACCAGTTTTAATATTCAGCATATACATCCCTGCAGAAAAATTGTCTGTATCAATTTTCAAAGCATGTCGTCCAGCATTGTTTTCCTTAATTGATTTTGAGAAAACAACCTGACCGATATTGTTTGTCATTTCAATTACAACATCATCGTTAACAGACAATTCATAAGAAATATTAATAAATGCATTAGCCGGATTCGGGTAGATATTTATTGCAGAAACAGTTG
>JBILYL010000233.1:0-4949 GCA_044377775.1 Bacteroidia bacterium | reverse complement strand
CGCCTCCGGAAGAACCATATGAAATAGGCATAACTTTAACATTCCAATTTACACCTGTTACACCAATGCCGTTGTTTCCTTTTGCACCGACCGTTCCTGAAACGTGAGTGCCATGACTTGAAGCAGAAAAATTATCTGTTGCAGTTCCGCCATTCCATCCATTGTAATCGTCAACGTACCCATTACCATCATCATCAATGCTGTTGTTCGGGATTTCCTGATAGTTCTTCCAGAAGTTGAGATCTTCCTGAGCAAGATCAAATCCTCCGTCTATTACTGCCACAACAATACTATCGCCAGCAGCTGTTAATCCTCCCGTTGTAATGTCCCAGGCTTCAGGCGCATCGATATCTGCATCAGCAACACCGCCACTCGCACCTGTATTATCCATGTCCCACATTACACTGTATTGTGGGTCGTTCGGAACGATCCGTTCCTGAAATGTATGATTGAACTGAGCAATTTTTACCAAGTGATTTCTTTTTACCGCTTTCAAAAGTAAATTTTCGTTCACTGCGTTTTTATCGAATGTCATTAAATAAATATGCATCGATTGGGAAAGTGTGCGGTTTACCTTTAATTGTGTAAGCACTCCGTTAATTGAAGATAATTCCTGTGATAAAAGATTCGCATCATTTTCTGAATTTACCATTACAAGTAAATCACCTGAAACAATGTTTGTTTCTTGGGCGGTGATCAAGCCATTTGCAAAAAATAAGATTGCAGAAGTAAGTATGATATATTTTTTCATAGTAATGGAATTTTAAATAAAAATAGCCATTTAATGTGTAATTTGCAATACTATACAAATCAAAAAATGTCAGATAAGAATTTTACCATTTATAAGTCATCAGCGGGTTCGGGTAAAACCTTCACGTTGGTGAAAGAATATCTTGCTCTGGCATTGAACGATCAATCTGAAATACCTCAAGCATACAGGCATATTTTGGCTGTTACCTTTACGAATAAAGCGGCAGCCGAAATGAAGGAGCGAATCGTGAAAGCGTTAAAGGAACTTGCTGAGGACGATTATTCCCAGGTTTCCTCCGGAACACGGAATTTGCTGATCGAGTTAAAAAAGCACGATAAGCTAAACCGGGTTCAGAAATTAGAGGATGCGGATATCCGCAAGCGGGCTAAAAATGTGTTAACAGCGATCCTTCATAATTATTCTGATTTTGCCATCGGCACGATTGACGCCTTCGTTCATAAAGTTGTCCGCACATTCGCTTTTGATCTGAAGATTCCAATGAGTTTTGAGATCGAAATGGATGATGATAAATTATTGACTCAGGCGATCGATCTTTTGATCGCTCAAATTGGAAATGATGAACGACTGACAAAAGCATTGGTTGAGTTTACTGAAAGTAAAACGGATGATGAAAAAAGCTGGCACATTGAGAACGATCTGAAAGTATTTGCTAAAAATTTATTGGATGAAGAAGGTGCTGTTTATATCGAGAAATTAAAACATTTAAGTGTTGACGACTTTTTTGAGATCAAGGATCTGCTGTCTGCCGGAATAAAACAATTTGAAGCAACTGTAAATCTCTTTGGTAACGAAGGTTTGGCGCTCATTAAAAAAAACGGCATCGAACACGAAATGTTTGCCGGAGGTGCGAATGGGATTGGTAAATATTTTACGTATTTGTCGCAATCCCGGTTCGACAAATTGGTTCCTTCTGATACAATTCAAAAAAACATAGCGTCTGATAAATGGTATTCCGCGAAAGCAACCGGTACTGATAAATCAGCGATTGACACTATTAAAAGTGGTTTGCAGGAAAAATATGAAAATGCCCTGCATTATATTCAAACAAATTTGTCTGAATTCAGACTTTTTTCGTTGATCAACAAAAATATTTATTCGCTTGCCGTATTGAATGAAATAGAAAAATTATTAACGGAATATAAAACGCAAAACAACATTCTTCACATTTCCGAATTCAATAAAATGATCGCGAAAATTGTATTGAACGAGCCAATTCCTTTTATCTATGAACGTTTGGGCGAGCGATACAATAATTACCTGATCGATGAATTTCAGGATACCTCTGTGTTGCAATTTCAAAATTTATTGCCTCTCATCGATAATTCATTGGCAAGCGGTCATTTCACAATGCTTGTAGGCGATGGCAAACAAGCCATTTACAGGTGGCGTGGAGGTGAAGTGGAACAGTTTGCTTCCTTGCCACAGGTTTTTAAACACAACGATAATCCTTTGGTGCTGGAGCGTGAAGAAGCACTGATCCGGAATCACAATCCGCAGATGCTGGATAAAAATTATCGGAGTAAACGCGAAGTGATCGAGTTTAATAATTCAATTTTCAAAGTGTTGTCAGGTAAATTGAATGAAAAATATCAAGGAATTTATCAGGGATTGGAGCAGGGATTTAATCCCGAAAATACAGGTGGATTTGTTCAGGTTGAATTTATTGCGGGTGTAAAAGAAGATTTTAGAGACCAGAATAAATTGCGAACGTTAGAACTGATCATACAATTGCAAGCGGACAATTATTCCTTGAAAGATATTTCCATTCTGGTGCGCAAAAATACAGATGGAAGCGATATTGCAAATTATTTAACCGAACATGGAATAGAAGTCATTTCATCTGATTCATTATTGCTTAGTAATTCCGCTGAGATCAACTTTCTTCATTCCTTATTGAAATATTTATCGAATACAAGTGATACAATCATTCAGACGGAAATTCTGGAATACCTGCTTGCTTCAGGATTGATTTCTACTACCACATTGGAAGAAACGCTTCAGAGCCGGACCGGTATCAGTGCTATTCTGAAAAATGCGAAAATTGATTTTAGTGTTACAAAGCTATCCAAAATGGCTTTGTATGAATTATGCGAAGAGCTGATCCGGATCTTCCAATTAAATAGCAGTCCGAATGCATACATTCAGTTTTTCTTAGATGAAGTATTGAATTATAGCATTAAGAAAAATAATAATCTGAATGATTTTATAGAATATTGGGGAGAAAAAAAGACCAAAGCATCCTTGATAATTCCTCAAGGAATGGATGCTGTAAGTATCATGACGATCCATCGTTCAAAAGGACTTGAATTTCCGGTTGTGATCCTGCCGTTTTCAAATACAGAAACGAAGAACGGAAAACGTAATTTGTGGATAGATCTTAACAATGAGAAATTGCCGAAGTTGCCATCTGCGATTGTTCCCACGAATAAAAATCTTCAGGAAACTCAATTTGCCGACTTATACGAGGAGGAGAAAAATAAATCACTTTTAGATAATTTAAATGTATTGTATGTTGGTTTTACCAGAGCAGAGGAGCGCATGTATGTGTTAGCGGGCAGCCCATCAAAAAACACCTCAAACTTTTCATCAGTTAGCGATATGCTTGCTTTTTATTATCAGTCGACCGGTACATGGCAATCGGAAAAGAATATTTATGTTTTCGGGGAACCCAAGAAACACATTGCTCATAAATTAGTTCAGCAATCAGGAAATTACGAATTAAAAACGTTCAATTCAAGCAGGTGGAGGGAGAACATTAAAATGCGTGCTGCCGCGCCAAGTATTTGGAATACCAACATGGCTGAAGTGAAGAAAGATTATGGAAATGTTGTTCATACCGCATTGGCAAAGGTGAAAGTTTCAGCAGACGTAGAGCCGGCCTTGGCAGCAATGTGTGCAGAAGGATTGATTACGAATCAGGAAAAGGAAATACTATTTGTTTCGCTCTCCAGGATTTTAAAACTGCCTCAGCTTGAACGATATTTTAAAGCAGGACTGATCATTAAAAATGAAGCAGAGATCGTTACTTTTAGTGGTGAATTTTATCGTCCCGACCGTGTAGTGATACAAGGTAAAAATGCTGTGATTATCGATTATAAAACAGGAGAGGAACGCAAAAAACACAAAGAACAGATTATTGGTTATTCCGATTTATTAAGCCAGATGGGTTATATTGTGTCTGAAAAATTGTTGGTCTATATTGAAGACGAGAAGGTGGTGGTGGTTTAAAGTTTTTTACTATTTATTATGATCCCCCTGGATTTAAGATTGGTGAATCATTTATCTCTTTATCGAATTAGATTTATAATATGCTTACTCCCCTCCACCTATCCCTGATTTTCACCATTTAACAATTTCATTTTGTCATATAAATGATTTAAAGTAAATTCGTTCTCAAATTAAAATAAAATATGAAAAATATTCTTAAAATTTCGGCATTTGTTTCTGTTGTTGCTTTGGCATCATGCGGTGGAGACTCAAAAAAGGAAGAAACTTCAAAAGTTCCCAATACGGGAATTGATACTAAAAATATTGACAGTACAGCGAAGCCTGTTGACGATTTTTACCAATTTGTAAATGGAAATTGGATGAAAAACAATCCTGTTCCCGAATCGGAAAGCAGATGGGGTAGTTTTAATGAGTTGTCAGATAAAAACCAGGCGAAATTAAAAACGATCTTAGAAGAAGCGGCAGCCGACAAAGCTGCTACAGCAGGTAGTAACAAACAAAAGATCGGTGACTTTTATTCTGTAGCAAATGATTCTGTTAAGTTGAATGCTGATGGTGTTGCTCCTTTAAAGGATGAGTTTGCTGCGATAGAAAATGTTAAAACAGCAGAAGATTTCGTGAAGGCGGTTGCACATTTACATGCGATTGGTGTAGGTTCTGTATTTGGCGGTTATATTGGTCAGGATCCTAAAGTTAGTACCGAGATCATAACTCAGCTTGGACAAGGCGGGATCTCTTTGCCTGACAGAGATTATTATACAAATACAGATGAACGTACATTAGGTATTCAAAAGGCCTACATTAAACATATCACAAATATGTTTGTTTTGCTTGGCGATAAACCTGAAGTTGCTGAGAAGAACGCGAAAGTTGTATTTGGTATCGAAACGAATTTAGCAAAAGCTTCGATGACAAAAATTGAAATGCGCGATCCTGAAAAACAATACAA
>JBILYL010000232.1:0-4960 GCA_044377775.1 Bacteroidia bacterium | reverse complement strand
GATTAGGTTAAATAACGTGCTTTTGAAAAGAATAAAAAAAAGTAAAATTATTTTTGTCGCAAGAACAGAATTTTGTATCTTTGTATCCCTTAAAATTAAGGATCAAACAAATTTAGTACTAACCTCTTCAATTAAATTGATAATCAATTAATTGGATACAAAAAAAAAGCCTCCGGGAATTTCATCCGGGAAAAATTAAAATGGCAGAAACAGTAGAAGCACCAGTATCATTAGAAGCATTTGATTGGAGTGCATTAGGAAGCAAAGGTGAAACCTATTCAAAAGAAGATCGTGAAAAATACGATTCACTTTATGAAAAAACCCTAAAATCAGTTGCAGCTAACGAAATCATCGATGGTAAAGTAGTTGCAAAAAACAGCAAGGAAGTAGTTGTAAACATTGGTTACAAATCTGATGGTGTTGTTCAATTAACAGAATTTCGTTACAACCCTGATTTGAAAATCGGTGATATTGTTGAAGTTTATGTCGAATCTCAAGAAGATAAAAGCGGACAATTGATCCTTTCTCACAAGACGGCACGTGCCATGAAATCGTGGGAAAGAGTTAATCAAGCTCTTAATAACGATGAAATTATTAAAGGATATGTTAAATGCCGTACAAAAGGTGGTCTTATCGCTGATGTATTCGGAATTGAAGCATTCTTACCAGGTTCACAAATTGATGTGAAACCGATCCGTGATTACGATGTATATGTTGGTAAAACAATGGAATTTAAAGTTGTGAAAATCAACAATGAGTTCAAAAACGTTGTTGTTTCTCACAAAGCATTAATTGAAGCGGAATTAGAACAACAGAAAAAAGAGATCATTTCTAAATTAGAAAAAGGACAAGTATTAGAAGGAACTGTTAAAAACATTACTTCTTATGGTGTGTTCATCGATCTAGGTGGTGTTGACGGACTTGTTCATATTACAGATTTATCTTGGGGACGTATCAATCATCCTGAAGAGATCGTTAAATTGGATCAGAAGATCAATGTTGTTATCCTTGATTTCGATAACGAGAAAAAACGTATTGCATTGGGCTTAAAACAACTTTCTGCTCATCCTTGGGATAGCTTGAAAGCTGATTTAGCGATCGGTGATAAAGTAAAAGGTAAAGTAGTTGTGATCGCTGATTACGGTGCTTTCGTTGAAATTTCTCAAGGTGTTGAAGGTTTGATCCACGTTTCTGAAATGAGCTGGAGCCAGCATTTACGTACTGCTCACGATTTCTTAAAAGTGGGTGAGGAAGTAGAAGCTGTTGTTTTAACTCTTGATCGTGAAGAGCGTAAAATGTCATTAGGTATCAAACAATTAATGCCTGATCCATGGAGTAACGTTATCACTAAATATTCTAAAGGAACAAAGCATTCTGCTACCGTTCGTAACTTCACTAACTTCGGTATCTTTGTTGAACTTGAAGAAGGTGTTGATGGATTGATCCACATTTCTGACCTTTCTTGGTCTAAGAAGATCAAACATCCGTCTGAATTCACTAAAATTGGTGATAAAATAGATGTTGTTGTTCTTGAAATTGATGGTGAAAACCGCAGATTAAGTTTAGGACACAAACAATTGGAAGAAAATCCATGGGATGTGTTTGAAACAATCTTTACTGAAAATTCAATTCACCAAGGAACAATTACAAGTGTAATGGAAAAAGGTGCGATCGTTTCTATGCCATACGGTGTTGAAGCATTCTGCCCGACTCGTCACTTATTGAAACCGGATGGTTCTTCAGCGAAAATAGAAGAAGTATTGGATTTCAAAGTTCTTGAGTTCAATAAAGAAGGCAAAAAGATCATCGTTTCTCATAGCAAAATCAATGAAGAAGTAACTGCTGCTGAAAAAGCTGCTGTTGCATCTGAAAAGAAAACTGCAGGAGACGAAGAAAAGAAAGCTGTTAAAAAAGTAAAAGACAGTGTTGAAAAAACAACACTAGGCGATATGGATGTTCTTTCTAATCTGAAAGCAGATATGGAAGAGTCAGAAAAAAAATCGACTAAAAAGTCTGAATAATATTTTGTAGGTCTTACGCGACCTGCAAAATCTAAAAATCACGCCATGGTTTTTAGAAAAAGCGCCCCCGTACTGTGGGGCGCTTTTTTTTGTCCAAAAAAATGTTCTAAATTGCCAACTCAAATTTTTATATATCAATAATGAAAAAGATCTTAATAGCATTTGTTTTTCTTTTATTTTCTATTGGCTCTTCTGCTCAAGTCAAAAAAAATTTTACGCCAGCAGATATCGATTCCTTAAAAGTAGCTGTCAAAAAACAGAAAGATACTTCGGAAGTAAAAACCCTCCTCAATTTAAGCCTTGCTTCTTCTACTGTTGATCCTCAGAAAGCTATTGAATATTCAATTGAGGCAATTAAGAAAGCTATCAAAATAAATTATAAAAAAGGGGAATTGAAGGGGTATACTAATTTGGGCGGAATTTATCTAAGACTATCTGATTTTAAGCAATCTCAACGTTATATTGATACGACAATACTTTTAGCAAAAGAAATAAACTATTATGAGTTGATTGTACGGAGTTATCATAATTATGGTACTTATTTCTATTATCATCAGCAATATGATAGCGCTATCTCTAATTATCAGAAAGCATTGAATCTAGCATTCAAAAAGTTTAACGATACACTTACAATCGGTAAATTATATAATAATATTGCCGGCTGCTTTAATTTGTCAGGAAATTACACGCAGAGCCTTACTTATTATTTGAAATCATTAAAACTGAATGAGATCATAAAAGACAATGAAGGAATCATTATGGCCAATGGAAACATTGGTACTGTTTATTACTATATGAAAAATTATAGTGAAGCTGAAAAATATATGAAGGATGGATTAAAAATGGCCATAAAAATGAATAATAAATATCAAATGAGTGCCATTACAATGAATTTGGGCGTTGTATATAAAGATACTAAACAGTTTGAAAAAGCACAAGTTGAATTAAAAAAGGCTTATGAAATTAAAAAGGAAATTGGAGATAAAAATGGACAAGGAATGATTCTGGTTAATTTAGGAGAAATGAATTCAGATATGGGCGATTTTGTAAATGCATTGATTAATTTTAAAAAGGCAGAAGACATTGCAATTGAAATAAAAAATTATCAAATCGAACTCTATTCATATACTTGTCAGGCAAATGTATATTCCAAAAAGAATGACATTGTGAATGCATCAAAGAAATATGAAAGTGCGATTTCGATTGCCGAAAAATTGAATTTGAAGCCTGATCTGATTGAAATATACAAATCATATGCGAAAGCCAATGCAAAAGCCGGTAAATTCGAAAAGGCGTTTAAATATCATGAACTCTTTTCGACCTTGAAAGACAGTATTTTTACTTCTGAAAACGCCAAGTCCATGGCCGAAATGAGTAGCAAATACGATTCTGAAAAAAAACAATCGCAAATTGAATTGTTGAGTAAGGAGAAGGAAAAGCAGGAGGCACTCTCTGCCGCTGAAAGTAAAAAACAGAAAATTATTATTGGATCAGTTACTACCGGATTGCTCCTTGTGCTTTTACTTGCATTGTTTATTTTTAGAAGTAACAGGCAAAAGCAAAAAGCGAATAATGAGATCACCTTGCAAAAGGAAATTATTGAAGAACGTAACAGAGAAGTTCGCGATAGTATTACCTATGCGAAAAGAATTCAAACGGCAATTTTGCCTTCCGATAAATTGGTGAAGGAATTTCTGACCGACTCATTTGTTTTATTTAAACCGAAAGATATTGTTTCAGGAGATTTTTACTGGATGGAAAAGATAGGGGAGAAGATCTTTTATGCTGTTGTAGATTGTACCGGACATGGTGTTCCTGGTGCGATGGTGAGTGTAGTCGGACATAATGCTTTGAATAGAACAATAAAAGAATTTGGATTAACAGAGCCCGCTGCGATACTTGATAAACTAACCGAGTTGGTAGAAGAAACGTTTGAAAAAAGTGAAAGTGAAGTGAAAGACGGAATGGATATTTCTTTGTGTTGCCTGGATCTGAATATGAATCAGTTGAAATGGGCGGGAGCCAATAACCCTATCTGGATCCAAAGTAAAGGTGAAGTTCAGGAAATAAAAGCAGATAAACAGCCTATCGGTAAGTTTGATTATCGCAAACCTTTTACCGGGCATACCATTGATTTAGAAAAAGGAGACACGATCTATATTTTTACGGATGGGTACGCGGATCAATTTGGTGGTGATAAAGGAAAGAAATTTAAATACCAGCAACTTAAGTCTTTTATTTTAACTCTTCAGAATAAAAAAATGGATGAGCAAAAAGAAATTCTTAACAACACATTTGAATCCTGGAGAGGGGAGTTGGAGCAAGTGGATGATGTTTGTGTAATTGGTGTAAGGGTGTAATCTTTATTAACAGCTTGCAATTTTAATTTGTTACAGTGGAGGAGAGGCAATGCTCCTTTTTAACGAATATTAATTTAAATATAATGCAAAAGTGCTTCTTGCAAATTTGAGCATCAATAATTTCATATGAAATTTCAAGTCTGAATTATTAGTATTTAGCACTCTCGTAATCCATTCATCCCTTCGTTCATTTTTTTGTTCTTTTGATTCTTCAAAAGAAAGAAACAAAAAGCGATAATAATAATAAGATCAATTTTTTCTTTCAATCAAAAAACGCTGCATTCGATTGCCTTTAAATTGCTAGTTCGCTCTTTAGTAGCGTTTCATAAGGCAATTCTCGATTATTTTAGATATTTAATTAATCATTGAAAAATCGAAAAGATCAATCGTGTCGATGGCGTTTTCTTTTTTTTTAATCCAAAAACGAAACTTATTTTCCCAATTAGGGATTTTCTTTTTGATAGAGAATCTTTGAAATACTTATTATTAAAGGTTTTTTCGTTTGGCATAGATGTAGCATAAACAAAAAAGTACTTAATAAAAATGAAAAATGGATCAAGAAGAAAACATTTACGATAG
>JBILYL010000231.1:0-4963 GCA_044377775.1 Bacteroidia bacterium | reverse complement strand
TGTTGTAATCATAATTTTATTATTCGTTGTTGGTTGTTTATTGAGTTGTTTGAGAACTAATGTCCAGCAACTGTTTTCTTTTTATTTTTATCGTAAGTTTCGTTGTGAGCAAATTCGTTGTGTTTCTTAAATTCTTCCACAGCTTTTGTTTCTCGGACACTTACATCAACACGCTTGTCGCTTTCAAGTCCTTCCACTAAAATACTTTTTCCATAAATAAATTCTTTACGAGTATAGAAGCTGTCTACTTTTCTATCGGTTAAGAAAATCGCTTCTTTCGGACAAGCTTCTTCACAGTCGCCACAAAAGATGCAACGCAGCATATTAATTTCATATTTTGCAGCATATTTTTCTTCTCTGTATAAAGCTTCTTCACCCGGTTTGCGTTCTGCTGCAGTCATCGTGATGGCTTCTGCCGGACAAGCAACAGCGCATAATCCGCATGCAGTACAACGTTCAGCACCTTTTTCATCACGTTTTAAAACATGTTGTCCGCGGTAAATTTTACTAAACTCACGTGTTTGTTCCGGATACTTAATCGTTGCCGATTTTTTGAAAAGGTGTTTAAAGGTGATGAACATCCCGCTAAAAATAGCCGGCAGATACATCCGTTCAATGAATGTCATTTCCTTTTTAACAACTACTTGTGATCTATTTGTTAACATCATTTTATCAGTTGGCAGTTGGCAATTAAAAAAGCTGGCAAATGATTTCAGTCATTTTGTAAGCAAACTCTTCTAATGTCAACCTGTTTATACTTAATCTGTTTCTTAAATTTTATTTTTGCGAATTGCCAACTTTTTTAATTGCCAACTGCATTTATTTTCCTTTATATTTTTCTGGATTCTCGATCATGTGCCCGATCATCCTACCTATTTCTTCTGAACGTTTTAAATATTCATCAAACTGCTCTTTCTCTATATATTCACAAGCCAAAGCAAAATCTAACCATACTTGAGTCTCGCTATTTTCCATGTCTGCATCTGAACATTTGCTTACAAAATGAGCAGGGTAAAGTCTTTTTCTATAACCCTCACCAACATTCGAACAAACAGAACGAGATGATCTTCTAATTTGACTTGTTAGACCAAATTTCTCTTCATTTGGAAATTTTTTTGATTCTTTAAAAATTAGCATTGATAAATCAAATGCTTTTTTGTAAACATTCAAATCTCTGAAACTTCCCATATATTTAAAAGAACTATTATTTTATTACTTCTCCTTTGCCAACTTTTTTAATTGCCAACTGCCAACTATTTTACAAAATAAACCATGATCTCATGACGCATCATCCATGCGCCTGTTAATACCAAGTTCAATATTGACAAAGGAATTAAAATCTTCCATCCCAAATTCATCAGTTGATCGTAGCGGAAACGAGGTAATGTCCAGCGCACCCACATGAAGAAAAAGATAAATCCGACAATTTTCATAAATAAGAAAACAAATCCAAGAATCGCTAAAACATTAGGATCATGCACCCATCGTCCGATCAAGGGCATGTTATAACCACCAAAATAAAAAGTAGCGATCACAGCGGAAGAAATGAACATATTGATGTATTCAGCGAATAAAAACAAACCAAGTTTCATGGAACTGTATTCGGTATGGTAACCACCAACAAGTTCCGTTTCACACTCGGGTAAATCGAAAGGAGCGCGATTGGTTTCAGCAAATGCGCAGATAATAAAGATCAGGCAACCCAAAGGCTGGATCAATACGTTCCAGTGCCATCCATGCTGTTGAGCAGCAATTTCACCGGTACTCAACGTTCCGGTGGTCATTACCAAAGCAATAATGGAGATTCCCATTGCAACTTCGTAGCTGATCATTTGAGAAGAAGCGCGGATTGCACCAAGCAAAGAATATTTATTATTTGATGCCCAACCGCCAATCATAATACCATAGACACCTAATGAAAGAACGCCAAATAAATAGAGAATCCCGATATTTACATCTGCAATTTGCAAGGGATAATCAGTTCCTCCGATGTTAATTGATTTACCCCATGGAATAATAACACCCGTCATACAAGCAGTAAGCATACAAATTCCGGGACCTAAAATAAAGAGTGCTTTATTAGAAACGTTCGGAATAATTTCTTCCTTCATAAACATTTTAACGGCATCGGCTAATGGCTGAAGAATACCGAATGGGCCGGCTCTGTCCGGACCGATACGATCCTGAAGGAAAGCCGCAATTTTTCTTTCGGCATAGGTGCTGTAAGTCGCTACCAATAATGTGATTGAAAAAACAATCAACACTAAAATAATTTTATAAATCAGAAAATCTAATGTCATAATATCTTATTTTTTTCCGGCAATTTGTTTCTGCTGTTTAGTAATATCTAATTTCAATTGCGCTAAATTCTCATAATGATTTTGTGAGATCACAGAGTGACGATCAATGTGGCTTGGTTTTTCAATTACCCAATCTTTCGCATCTTTTTTCTCGAAACGACATTCGTTACAGATCCAGTCGATTGCTTCTCCCCACTGGTCTTTACGGGAAGTAACACGTAACACATCGTTTCCTTTCATCCAAACAGCAGCCTTTCCTGAACACTTTGTACAGTTGCGGTGTGCATCCATTGGTTTTGTAAACCAAACACGACTTTTAAATCGGAATGTTCTATCGGTAAGAGCGCCAACCGGACAAACATCGATCACGTTTCCTGAGAAATCATTATCAATTGCTTTCTCGATGTAAGTGCTTATTTCAGAAGCATCACCACGGAACAACATTCCCTGATAACGATTATTTGTGATCTGATCAGCAACTTTTATACAACGGAAGCACATGATGCAACGCGTCATGTGTAACTTGATATACGGACCTATATCGATCTGATTAAATGTTCTTCTTGAAAAATCGTAGCGTGTTTTTGCCAGACCGTGCTCGTAGCCAAGATCCTGCAAATGGCATTCGCCAGCCTGATCACAGATCGGGCAATCCAAAGGATGATTGATCAATAAAAACTCAACAACACCTTTTCGTGCCTCCAAAACTTCGGGAGAAGTGATGTTAACCACTTCCATTCCATCCATCACTGTTGTTCTGCAAGAGGCAACAGGCTTTGGCATTGGACGCGGATCTTTTTCAGAACCCTTCGTTACCTTTACAACACAAGTACGGCAATATCCACCGCTGGTTTTTAATTTTGAATAATAGCACATTGTAGGAGGAGCAACTTTTGCATCCACCTCAGGATTATTATCTACAAGCATCCGCGCTGCCTGAAGGATCGTTGTTCCATCGGGTACTTCTATGCTATGTCCGTCTATCGTAACTTTTGCCATCTTTTTATCTTTTACAATTTACAATTATGCACCTGCTAATTGGTTCACACTGTAATAATGTTTAACATCTTTAATTCTTTCCGGGTGATTGATATATTCTTCAAACTCATGACGGAAGTGACGGATCGCACTTGCCACGGGCCATGCAGCAGCATCACCTAAAGGACAAATTGTATTTCCTTCAATTTTTCTTTGAATATCCCACAACAAATCAACATCACTTGGTTTACCATGACCTTCAACGATACGGTGGAGAATTTTTTCCATCCAACCTGTACCTTCACGGCAAGGAGAACATTGTCCACAACTTTCGTGATGATAGAAACGGGCAAAAGTGTATAGATTTTTTACGATACTGGTTGTTTCATCGTACACAATAAATCCGCCCGAACCAAGCATTGTACCGGTGGCAAAACCACCTTCACTCAATGACTCGTATGACATCAGACGAGCTTCACCTTTATCGTTTTTCAAAATTAATTCAGCAGGTAAAATAGGAACAGAAGAACCACCGGCAACAACCGCTTTTAATTTTCTTCCATTAATAATTCCACCGCAATATTCTTCTGAATAAATAAATTCTTCAACAGGCAATCCCAATTCAATTTCATAAACGCCCGGTTTATTGATATGTCCGGATGCAGAAATTAATTTAGTACCAGTACTTCTTCCGATACCAATTTTAGCGTATTCGTCACCACCCATATTAATGATCGGACAAACAGCAGCAATCGTTTCAACGTTATTTACAACAGTCGGGCAACCGTATAAACCTGCAATAGCGGGGAATGGCGGCTTGATACGTGGATTTCCGCGTTTACCTTCCAATGATTCCAAAAGCGCTGTTTCTTCACCGCAGATATAAGCACCTCCACCAACTTGCACATAGCAATCGTGAGAGAAATTTGTACCTAAAATATTTTTACCAAGCAATCCTGCTGCGTATGCTTCATCAATTGCTTGTTCAAGAATGCGGGCAACATAAAAATATTCACCACGGATATAGATGTAAGATGTTTTTGCTCCTAATGCATAAGAAGAAGTAATCATCCCTTCGATCAAAGCGTGTGGAATTTTTTCCATCAAGTAACGATCTTTGAATGTTCCTGGTTCAGATTCATCAGCGTTACAAACAAGGTAACGTTCAACCCCTTCAGGCCTCGCAAGAAAACTCCATTTCATTCCTGTAGGGAAACCTGCGCCACCACGACCTCTTAGTCCTGATTTCTTCACCTCTTCGACTACATCAGCAGGAGTCATTGTTTTCAATGCCTTCTCAACAGAAGCGTATCCACCATTCTGGCGATACACTTCAAGTGTAGCGATTCCCGGAACGTTGTCGTTATGAATTAATAATTTTTTGCCCATTACTCAACTATAAAGTGTTTTTATAATCCATGTCCGTATAACTTCTTTGTTTTCCTTTTGCGCGGTATTCTTCCAAAAGGTTATCTACTTTTTCCATGGTAAGATTTTCGTGATAAGAAGCACCACATTGAAGCATTGGAGCGCTTCCGCAGCTACCCAAACATTCTACAGTTTTGATGGTAAACATTCCATCGGCAGTTGTTTCACCTTCTTTGATGCCTAATTTCTTTTCTAAATGCTTTACAACATCTTCTGCACCTCTTGACCAGCAAGAAGAAGTACGGCATACTTCAAGC
>JBILYL010000408.1:0-4965 GCA_044377775.1 Bacteroidia bacterium | reverse complement strand
ACAACAAAGAATTCGTATACATCGAAATATTTAATGCGCTTTATGGATATATCAGCGACAAATTAAACATCCCCTCTGCAGATCTCAACAAAGAACACATTGCAGAAACCTTAAAGAACCGAGCTGTATCAGAGAATACCATTCAACAGTTAATTACAACATTGGATAATTGCGAATACGCGCGTTATGCCCCCGGTTCCGTTTCAGGAGACTTGAATTATATATATAACAGCACCGTTGAACTCATCACAAAAATAGAAGATGAAATTGTTTAGATATAAAATAACATTTTTAGTACTACTCGCATCACTGCTTTGCTTCACGTCAAAAGCCGATGAAAGAACTACCGCATTTGACAGCGCGAACGCATGCTACTCCAGAGGTGATTATGAAAAAGCGATTCTACAATTTGAAGGATTGATCAACATGAACGTTGAATCGGCTGAACTTTATTATAATTTAGGAAACGCTTATTACAAAACAGATCAGCTCGGACTAGCCATTTTAAATTTTGAAAGAGCAAAAAAATTAAATACAGATGATGAAGATCTCGTTTTCAATTTAAAATTAGCCAATCAAAAAACAGAAGACAAGATAGATCCTGCTCCGCAATTATTTTTGTCGGAGTGGAAAAATGGAATTATAGGACTGTTCAGCGAAAGCGTCTGGTCGATAATTTGCATAGTCTTGTTCTGTATTTCATTGATACTTTTTAGCTTGTTTTTACTATCTGACAAAAACGGTATAAAAAAGACATGCTTCTTTGCAGGTATTGCATTTGTTTTTATTACTTCCATTACTTTCTTCATTGCAAAAGAAAAATACGAACTAACGGTAAATAGCAAAGAAGCCATCATTACTTCTGCTACAGCAACAATTACAGGTTCACCGAATACAAAAGGTACAAAATTGTTCATACTGCATGAAGGCACAAAGGTTGAAATTACACAGGAGCTAAACGAATGGACTGAAATAAAAATTGCCAATGGAAACATCGGCTGGATCAAGTCCGGTTTTCTTCAGAAAATATAGGTAATCTTCTTTTTAGCTTTAGCTATCTTACTTTTGTTATACCTATTCCTTTAAAATATTACATTATCTCAAAAAAAAATCGTTTTTAAAGGATACTAATGCAACCTTATGAATTCTTTTTGCATCTAAACAGTATCTCTCTCCGAAAAAACTCAAACTATTCTATTTAATTTTTTTTCATGATTTAAGGTAATTAATAATTTCACCTAAATAAATCATGATCAAACTTCAAAAACAGCATGAATAGATCGGGAATGAATTCCCAAAATGAGACAAGTACCAAATTTAAACATTACTAAAATTCAATAAATCAAACAATTACATAACGGATCTATTTTTGAAATATACTAACACGTTGATTGCGAAACAGCAATACTGCTTTTATCCAATTAAACAAAAAATACATTTTACTATGCCCTACTCAAAAAAATTAGCATCAATTTTACTTTTTATAATTTTAAAATCTACTATTGTTTTTTCACAAATTGTTGATGCGTCACCTGAGATACAAACCATCTGTTCGGGAGGAAGTGCGACTTTAACCGCAGTAGTTACTCCTGGTGGTCCGGGCAGTTTACCAACAACAAGTTATGCAATTAGTTCTGTCCCTTATGCTCCAGATCCATATACTTCAGGAACAGCTGTTACATTAACCGATGATTCTCAAACAGGTTTATTACCAATTGGTTTCACGTTCTGTTTCTATGGCAATTCATACACTCAATTTATTATCGGTTCAAACAATTGGATTGGTTTTCAAGCAGGAGAGACTTCCACCTGGGTAACCGCACCAATTCCGAATACATCCTCATTGATCGCACCCAGAAATACGATCATGGGAGCATGGCAAGATATTAATCCAGGTATTGGTGGAACAGTAAAGTACGCTCTTTATGGTGTTGCTCCTTTTAGACGACTAAGTGTTTCTTGGAGGAATGTACCTACATTTAGTTGTGGGGCTTTATATACTAGTCAGATTTCGATTTATGAAACAACAAATATAATTGAAACCCATTTTGCGAACAAGCCTATTTGTTCTACTTGGAATAATGGCAGAGCTGTTCACGGTTTACATAATGCTACAGGAACATTAGCAACCGTAGTTCCGGGTAGAAATAATACTACATGGACAACAACAAATGAAACCAGGCGATTTACACCAAATGGAATTGCTACCTATACAATAAATTGGTATGTGTTGCCATCAAATACATTGGTAGGAACAGGTTCTCCTATAACGGTAACACCACCTGCAGGTCAGCCGAGTACATCTTATTATGCAAGTATAACGGGTACATCAGGATGCGGAAGTGCGCTTAGCAGCACTGATACAGTAGTCGTTTTACAAACAACACCGGCACCACCGGTTGTCGCCAATATAACAGTTTGTAATGGCACGACAACGACATTAACTGCAAGTGGATCAGGACCTGTTTATGAATGGTACAATACTCCCGGAGGAACATTATTGGGGACAGGTGCATCATATACAACACCTGCACTTACAACGACAACTACCTATTATGTTCAAACAAATGCAGGAGGATGTATCGGAGCACAAACAGCAGTTACGGTAACAGTAGCACCCACTATCATTGTGAATGCAGGAGTTGATGACAGCATTTGTTCCGGTGGTAACTACACATTGGGAGTAACTCCTTCCGGAGCCGGATACACTTATTCATGGAGTGCTCCAGGAGCACCAGGATTCTCAACCAGCGTAACACCGGTTGTTAGTCCGGCTGCAACAACTACTTATTCTGTGATTGTTTCAGATGCTTTGGGCTGCACAGGAACAAATATTGTTACGATTACAGTTGGGACACCATTGATTTTAACTGCGACAGGAACACCTGCAAATTGTTCAGGTGCTTGTGACGGAGCAGGAAACGTTACTGCATCAGGAAGTTTTGGGGGGTATCTTTACAATTGGACTACAGGCGCAACGAGTTCATCGGTAAGCAGTTTATGTGCGTCAACCTATACAGTAACAGTAACAGATCTTTTTGGTTGTAACGCCCAGGATACTATCCAAGTATTAGAACCTAGCCCAATAGCATTAAGCATTTCATCCATCAATTCAAATTGCAATCAACCGGATGGATCGGCTACAGTAGTTCCAAGTGGAGGAACTGGAGGTTATACCTACCTATGGTCAAATGGACAAACAACAGCAACTGCAATCAATTTGATCCCTGGTTCATATTGTGTAACAGTAACAGATATCAACGGCTGTTTCGACAGTGTATGTGTGAATGTAATCAACACACCGGGAGTAACGGCAACAATTACGAACACACCAGTAAGCTGTAATGGCTTATGTGATGGAACAGCAACAATTACCGCAAGTTCCGGAGTTCTTCCATACACCTATCTTTGGAACAACGGACAATCAACTCCGATCGCTTCAGGATTGTGTCCGGGGGTATACACATGTACCATCACAGATGCAAATGGCTGTACAAATACTGCAAGTGCAACCATTACCCAACCAACCATCATTATCATCGATGTAATTCCACCCGTAACGATATGTGTCGGACAAAGTACAACATTAAATGCATCAGCAAATGGAGGACACCCATTAGGAGGATATACATTTAACTGGACAGCCCCAGCTTTTACCGGACCAAGCCATACTGTTACTCCGGTAACAACAACAACATACACCGTTACGGCAACTGACACAGCAGGATGTGTATCTGCAAGTCCGCAAACAGTTACAGTAACAGTAAATGCACCATTATCAGCAGTTGCCAGCCCGAATGTATCTATTTGTCCGGGAGGAAGCACAACCTTTACATCCGTTGCAACAGGAGGAGATGGAACATATGTATATAGTTGGATGCCGGGAGCAGGTGCAGCGAGTTCATTTAATGTAAGTCCGGCTTCAACAACCAACTATACTATTACAATCACAGATGGCTGCACTACAACACCTGCAACAGCTACAGTTACTGTAACAGTATTGCCCTTACCTGTAATTTCATTCAGTCCGAATATAACAAGCGGATGTTTTCCTACTTGTATCACATTTACAGATGCAACAACAGTTTCCGGAGGAGCGGTAGCCAGCTGGAGTTGGGATCTGGGCGATGGAACAACATCTACCTTACAAAATCCGGCAACACATTGCTCTTATGCGGCAGGAACATATGACATAACGCTTACAGCGACAACAACAGGTGGATGTTCTTCAACAAGTACAATCAATAATATGATCACTATATATCCGCAGCCGGTTGCCCAGTTTATATTCGGCCCCCAGCCAACAAACACAGAGGCACCCATCATTAATTTTACAGATCTTTCTGTAGATGCAACAAACTGGTCATGGAACTTTGGCGATGCGACAAACTTGTCTCAGCCAAACAATAGCAATCAGATGAACCCTTCACACATGTATGCTGATTCAGGGCAATATTGTGTTACTTTAACTGTTCAAAGCTTAGGAGGTTGTCCCGATACAACAACAAATTGTCTTCGCATTGAACCGGAATACACCTGCTATATCCCAAATGCTTTTACTCCTAATGGTGATGACATGAATAATGTTTTTGCCCCTAAAGGACAGAATATAGTGGAGTTTACGATGCGTATTTTTGACCGATGGGGGAATATGATCTTCAAGTCCAATTCAATAAATGATGGCTGGAATGGAATTGTTCAAAATAAAAGCATAGTTGTTCAAGAAGATGTATATGTTTATAATATTGAGATAAAAGATAATTTGGGACTAAAACACCGCTACATCGGACATGTTACAGTCGTTAAATAATTCTGAATAATATTGATAAATAAAAAATTCCCTCATTGAATGAGGGCATTTTTTATTTAATATTGCAGTATGCAACGCATCGCACTTCTTTCAGATACACACAATTATCTGGATCCTAAAATTTTAAAATATTTTGATGAATGTGACCAGATATG
>JBILYL010000230.1:0-4979 GCA_044377775.1 Bacteroidia bacterium | reverse complement strand
CCGGATAGATATGTTTGCCTCCAGCATCTATTACTTCATCGTATGCAGTTTTGTCGAGTTTTGCCGTTGTAGCATCCGCCACCAAAACTATTTTTCCGTCTTTTAATCCTATCAGGGAATTCTGGACGATACTGTCATTCCCGATATGTGCTGTACCATTCATTATTAATACACTTTTTTGTGCTATAGTGATGATTGGCAGAGAGAGTAGTGCGAATAAAATTAGTTTTTTCATTGTTTGCTGTGTATTAATGAAACGCAGATTTTCATGAACGGCATGATAAATTCTGATTTGTTTCTAATGATTTTTGAAACGTTTTAATAATGGTACTTGTTGTTTTCGAATGATGAAATGCATTTCATTCGGTTTTCTATTCGCCACTCATATAATCCTCTTGCATACTATCACACTCAAATAATTGTTTTCTTTTCATAACCGGTTTTTGAGTTGGTGCTCCGCCTTTTTTCTCATCCAGCATTTTCTGAATGATACGTGCTCTTTCTTTTTGAATTTCGCTTCTCATTTTAACATCCTCTTCTGCGTCAAAATAAATCTGTCCGTCAATAATTGTTTTCTCAACTTTCGCATAAACTGATAATGGATTATCAGACCAAAGCACTAAATCAGCATCTTTACCAACTTTTATACTGCCCACTTTTTTGTCGATGTGCAACAACTTTGCAGGATTAAGCGTCACTAATTTTAATGCTTCTTCTTCTGATAATCCGCCATATTTAATAGCTTTTGCAGCTTCCTGATTTAATCTTCTTCCCATTTCAGCATCATCTGAATTTATGGCTGTTACAATTCCTGCTTTTGAAAGTAATGCTGCATTGTGTGGAATCGCATCTTTAACTTCCATCTTATAGGCCCACCAGTCGCTGAACGTTGAAGCGCCCGCTTCATGTGCTTTCATTTTATCCGCTACCTTATAGCCTTCTAAAATGTGTGTGAAGGTGTTAACTTTAAAGCCCATCGAATCGCCAACATGCATCAACATATTTATTTCCGACTGAACATATGAGTGACAGGTAATGAATCGTTTTTTATTCAGGATCTCTGCAACAGCTTCTAGTTCAAGATCTCTTCTGAAAGGAACAGCAGTTGCTTTTGCTTTTTCAGAAAGTGCTCCGTATGCTTTTTGTTTTGCTTCGTATTCTTTTGCTCTTGTGAAACAATCATAATACACTTGTTCAACACCCATTCTTGATTGAGGAAAACGAACCGAATTGAAATCTCCCCAATTGCTTTGTTTTACATTTTCCCCTAAAGCAAATTTGATGAAGCCATCCGCTCTTTCAAATTTCATTTCTTCAGGAGATCTTCCCCAACGTAATTTGATGATCGCTGATTGGCCACCAATCGGATTTGCCGAGCCGTGAAGTAATTGGGATGTTGTTACACCTCCAGAAAGTTGACGGTAAATATTAATGTCTTCCGAATTGATCACGTCTCCCATGCGCACTTCTGCACTGGATGCCTGTGTTCCTTCGTTAACGCTGCTTAAGGCGATGTGAGAATGTTCATCAATGATACCTGCAGTAAGATGTTTTCCTGTTCCATCAATTACTTTAGCGAAAGCAAGTTTTGGTGCTCCAATGTCATCAGCGATTCGAACAATGCGCCCTTCCGTAATATACACATCCTGATTTTTTAAAATTCCTTCTGCCTCATTCGTCCAAACCGTAACGTGTTTGATTAAGACTGCATCGTAACGTGTTTTAAAGTCGCTGACATATTTACTGAATCCTTCACGGTCATCACTTTGTTTTCCGTAAGCACAGAATGGGTAGATCACCTGTCCGAATTTGATGGCTTCTTTTTTTATTGAATCCTTTTTTATTGAATCCTTTTTTACCATTGCAATTACCGTCCCCGAATAATTCGCACTCCAATTGATCCAGGACCCATCGGGTGTTTGCCCAGTTCCGTTCATTTTTAATGGATCAGGAGAAATATTTCCACTCAAACGGATTGTGCCATTTGAATTAATAGTATTGAAACTCATTGAAACTGAATATCCGGAAACTGTTATGTTAACGGATGCTTTGGCTGTGTCGGTGTGCAAGGTTGCTTTTAGTTTATCTAATTCACCTTCAATCTTCAACTGGTGCAGTACTCTTTCGGGTCCAAATGAAAAGTCGTAATTCCCTCTGATGTCAATGGTATTGTAATCATTTATTTTATATGCATTTCCCTGGATCCAGTTTTCATAAATAATCGTTTTTTCATCAAACAAATTACCGGAAGTGATTATGAAATTAGCGATCATTCCTTCTTTTAGTTTACCGATCTTGTCGCTTAAGTTCAGCATTTCTGCCGGGATGCTTGTCAGCGACCGGAGTGCTTGTTTTTCGGATAAACCATAAGAGATGGCTTTACGGATATTTTTCCAGAAATCTTTTTTGTCTTTCAGGTCAGATGCTGTGATCGCGAAAACTACTGCATTCTTTTCCATTGCAAAAAGATTCACAGGAGCCATTTCCCAGTGTTTTAATTCTGACAGTGAAACGTAATTTGCATCATAAGCATCTTCTACATCGTAGGCCATTGGAAAATTCACAGGAATAATAAATTTGCATCCTGTTGCCTTGATATCTTCCAATCGTTGGTATTCGTTACCGCTACCTTTTATAATGTATTTTACTTTAAATTCATCACCGATTTTATCCGCACGCAATGCATTTAATTTGTCGTTACTTTCAAATATCTGAGGCAGAGATTGAAGCATATTAAATGCATCCAGTGAAATGTTAAATTCTTTTTTTGTTTTATCAGACTTGTACCAGCTTGCATCCAGATACGTTTGACGCAATAACGCTATTGAGCCCATCAATGAAGAAGGATAATCCTGAGCAGAAGTGCCTTTGTCGAAAGAATACATGGCAGCAGCCTTTTCATTTAGGATCAACTCGTTCTCACGATTGTCTGATAATGTAACCACACTTCCTGAACCTCTCACTATTCCGTCCTTTTGAAATGTAAGGACTGCTCCGAATCCAAGTTTCCGGTATTCTTCAGCACTTTTATTGTCTTTAGTAAAGTTTTTTATTGCATCGGTTTCTGGCTTAATTGCCTGATTCCAGCCGTAAGCTCCTTTTGTATTGCTTTCTATTTGCGGGTACCCACCACCGGATGAGCGTTTTGCTTCCTGCATGCCATAAGAAGTATAAGCATCAATTAGTCCGGGGTAAATTGTTTTGCCCTTTAAATCAATGATCACTGCACCTTGTGGAACAGGAATTTTTGTTCCTACGGAAAAGATGAGTCCGTCTTTTACAACTATCGTCCCGTTATCAATGGTTTGATCGGCATCAACAACTACTTTCACATTGATGAAGGCATAGATCACATGATTTTTATTGGACGTTCCGTTTACAGGAAATGTTTCTTGAGCAACAATTACAGCGCCATAAGAAATAGCAAGAATGAATAGAATTATTTTTTTCATATCTAAATTTGTTCTAAACAAAAATACCATTTTAAACGGATTTCTGTTTAAAATTGTATGAACGGTAAAATCCGAGGATTTTTAGTACTTTTGGTCGTATAAAAAAAATTAAAAAAATGGAAACAGGAATTCGCCACACTCACCTTTTAGTAGTAATATTATTTTTACTTATCTATCTCATCAAAACTACATTGTTGTTGATGAATAAGCAGGAAACATTGATGAAATTTTCCAAAATGGTTAAAGTTCCTGAAATGATTGTCAGCACCTTGTTTTTAGTAACCGGAATTTATATGCTTACTCAGGTTCCTGAAATAAAATCATTGCTGATCATAAAAATTGTAGCTGTTTTTCTTTCAATACCACTAGCAGTAATCGGATTTAAAAAACAAAATAAAATTTTGGCAGTTGCTTCTCTTTTATTGATCGTTGGTGCATACGGATTAGCTGAAATGAGTAAAAAACAAAAATCAAAAAGTATGGATGCCATTTCTGAAAGTACTGTAAATGGAGAAGAATTATACAATGCAAGCTGCGTTTCTTGTCATGGTGCTGATGGAAAATTAGCCTTAATGGGCGCAAAAGATCTTACCAAATCTGCAATGGATCTGAATGCAAAAGTGGAGATCATCAAAAACGGAAAAAATGCAATGAGTCCGTTTGGGGCAATGTTGAATGACGAACAAATTAAAGCAGTTGCTGAATACACCGAGACATTAAAAAATAAGTAAGATTTTTCGAAAGTTCCAAAACGCTAAATTGAATGTACGATACCGGGAAGAAGCAAGAAACAGCCGTTTTGGTTGGCTTGATAAACAGAAGTCAGGATGAAGATACGGCTAAAGAATATCTTGATGAATTGGAATTTTTGGCTGAAACAGCCGGAGCGAAAGTTTTAAAACGATATACGCAACGGTTGGAACATCCCGATTCCCGTACCTTTATTGGTGCCGGAAAATTAAATGATGTTCGTACTTTTGTTACCGAACATCATGTCGACATTGTTATTTTTGATGATGAACTTTCTCCCGCACAGCAACGGAATCTTGAAAAAGAAATCAATACCGAAAAGGAAATTAAAATAAAAGTGGTTGACCGTACACGGTTGATCCTTGATATTTTTGCCGCCAGGGCACGCACTGCGCACGCGAAAACACAAGTTGAACTTGCACAATCCATTTATCTTTTACCACGACTTACGAAAATGTGGGATCACTTGGATCGTATAAAGGGTGGTATCGGTATGAAAGGTGCAGGTGAAACAGAAATTGAAACCGACAGAAGGATTGTTCGCGACCGGATAGCATTTTTAAAAGAACGCTTGAAGATCATCGATCGCCAGATGGAAACACAACGTAAAAACAGAGCGGATATGATCCGTGTTGCTTTAGTAGGTTATACCAATGTCGGTAAATCTACCATCATGAATATGTTGAGCAAGAGTGAAGTCTTTGCTGAAAATAAATTGTTTGCGACTCTTGATACGACTGTCCGGAAAGTGGTGATCGAAAATTTACCATTCTTGCT
>JBILYL010000032.1:0-14700 GCA_044377775.1 Bacteroidia bacterium | reverse complement strand
AATTACAATTACAACAATATAAATACGGGTGCGGTAATGGTGCACCCAATAATCTATCCGTTGTAAAATTTTTGAGATCGTTTTACTTTGTAAATGTTTAATATGCTTTACGGAAGGCGATGGCAGAAAACTGAATACGATAGGAATCAGCATCAGAGACACAACATAAGTTAACATCACACTTAGGGAAGAGATCAATCCGAATTCAAATAAAACCTGACTGTCTGTAGAGCAAAAAACAGCAAAACCAATTGCAGTCGTAACATTTGCCATAAATAAGGAAATGCCTACTTTTTCGATTGAGCGGGAGAGTGCTCGCATTTTATTTCCATGCAGCTTGTATTCTGTGTGATATTTATTCAGCAACAATATACAGTTCGGGACTCCGATAACAATCAACAAAGGTGGAATCAATCCGGTGAGGACAGAAACATGATATCCGAATAAAACGAGGATCCCGACAGACCAGATTACACCGGCAAATACAACGATCAGTGAAAACACAACGGGTAAAAATGATCTGAAGAACAACATTAAAATCACAGCGGTGACTATCAGCGCCAAAATCATGAACAAGACCGTTTCACGCTGAATCATTCTCGCCACTGCTGTCCGGATATAAGGCATTCCGGAGTAGCGAACCTGAATACCGGAAGCTGCAACAAATTTATCAACTTCGGCTTTTATGGAATCAACAATTGTCAGACGGTTTTTTGTATTCAACAATTTATTGTCGAATGTGATTGCCATCAAAGTAGTTTTAGCCGTATCATTATAAATAATGCCTTTATAAAAAGGAAGATCTTTGATCACCATTTTTATACTATCAACCTCTTCCTGCGTTTTAGGTCTACTGGGATATTTTGAAACTTCTGTAAGCTGTCATTCTTAACAAGTGTTTGAAGCCTTGCAACAGACAATACGGCTTTCACGCCCATTACATTCTTCATTCTGTCACCCAGATCAGCCCATGCATTGAAATTTTTAACCGTATACAATGAACTATCAGAAATTCCGAGCACCATCACTGCACCATCCTGTCCGAAACGCTTTTTGAATTTTTTATATTCCATTGCCGTTGTATCATGCTCCGGCAAGAGGTTTGGTGCTTCGTAAGACAATTCAGCTTTCTGAGCCTCGTAAGCAAAAAACGCAGTGAGGACTCCAATTACAACTATAATTGAGAAACGATTACGTAAAATAAAACGTGCGATGAATACCCACATAATTAAAACGGTATACTTGATTTAGTTTTCTCCCCGAAATTAATCATAATAAACGTACCTACAAAAAGAGAAATACATGGAATTTACGGGCAAACATTAGAAAGTAAGCACCAGAGAAAGTTTATAGGCTAAATTATCTTCTGTTTTCACCTCCGCATAAGGGCCATAACGGATGAATGCACCTCCACCCAAACCAAGATAAACAATGTTATAGTAATTCACCCTTACTATATTATTGATAAGCAAACCGCTCTCAAAAAAACCTTTTTCCATTGTTTTAAAATCAAGATTTGCATGCTGTTCGGGATGATTCATGCTTCCGATTCCTGCATTTGTAAAGATCACAAACTGTGGCTGAAATTTAGGTCGTTTAAAAAGTAGAGATCCGAAATTATGTGAGAAAAATAAATTCAGATATTTATCAGAAAGAAATTCATACAAACCCATTGTTTGAAACGTATTCTCAACATATAAAAAACTACCTTCTGTATAACTGCCATTCCCATTGAACAAAAAGGAATAAGGGACATTTCCACTCAAATATCCTCCCTCAACTAAAATCTTTGAACGTCCTACATTTTTGATCAAAAAAGTTTTTTCTATTCCCAATGAAAATTTGTTGTAATCGTATTTTGCTGCAGGCGAATTCAACTTCAACCCTTTTGTATAGGCAAAATAAATGACAGGAAAATCTGTTCCATCCGACAACATCTGACCAAACGACTGAATAAACTTTTCTTTATAAGCGAACCTTCCTTTCATCCTTAATTCCGTTGACTTAAAACCGATCGAAGTTTCTGTAGGATCATCTCTGTTTGGCAAAAATAAATAATTGTATTTAGGAACTCTGAAGCTTTCATTGAAGGCAATATTTGCAGTCAGATAGTTGAATGCCCTGAAATTCAATGACACCTCTTTTTGCTCCTGATAATCCATTCTGTAGGTCATTTGACTGCGGTTAAAATTATATTTAGTATAAAAATATTGCGCTCGGCCCGGCTCAGCCAAATCTTTTGAATATAAGTATTTTAAGTAGACATCTTTACTGTTCTTTTTCAGATAAAACTTAAGGTCATAACCATATTTAGTAATAGAATCGCTATAGCCATAACCAATATATCCTCCTGCTGTAAACCACTTAGATAAATTATGATTTGTATGCAAACCGATTCCGGCTCTTACGATTTCGTATTCGTTTATTCCGATAATTTTATTAAGATCGATACTGACAAAAGAAACAGGAATTTGCAATGTTGTTAATCCCTCGAACACTTTTAATACGCGGTCGAAATGCTGCTTTTTACCCAAGCTGTCAATCACCCTATAGGTTTTTTTTTCTCTGTTATCCAACGTGTCTATTCGGTGAGATTTCCAAAAATCAAGATCCTTTCGGGTTGCATCGGCAGCTATCACAATTGTTTCGTAACCAAAATCTTTTTTCTTCAGTTTAGTATCCAAATTCACATCGGTGATATAACTTTTTCCGATTAGCTTCATACCCATAAATTTGGTCGGATATTTTTTATAATGAAGCTCATAATTTAACTGCTCAGGAAACCATTGTTTATTGTCGATCAATTTATATTGCTGCTGGATCTTCACCTCCACCAATCCTTTTTCAAATGGAGTAGCGATCACATTCTGGATAGCATATCCATTTGTGTTGATGTATAAAACACCTTCCAGTGCTTCGAAATTTTTCCCTTTCAGAGGACGATAAGAAATTATATAAACAGAATCTTTTCCATGAAACAAAGTATCCTCAATAGTAAAAAAATACTTCGTAGTACTTCCTCCTGCAATGGGATTCAGATAGTCTTTTCCTAAAATTCGAAAATGATCTTCGTAAAAGCTGAAGGGCTGAATATCATTTGCTGAAGAAGAAAAGGAGGGATCCTTAAATCCGGAGACCTTTGCAGCAATTATTTTTTCATTTAAGTTCCCAGGAAATAAATATTTTCTTTCTGAAACGGATTCCATCATTAATAAATGTGAATTTTCCGAAAAAAGACGGAGTCTTGATTTCAAAGAATCTGCTTTTAATGAATCTTTTTTATCCTTTACCTCCATATTATTGTATACCAAATCCCAATACGTTTTACTATAGGTATTGCAGGTATAACTTTGGATTTTGTCGGGGTTATTTTTATCGCGGTTTTTGCTGGCAAGTTTGATGATGCGGTGCGCAGGATTTTCTCTGGGACGGATCGTGATTGTGGAAAGATCGAACGTTTTCTTTTGCAACTTTACGATGATTTCTTTTTCATCGTCCAGGGTATATTTATAGGATTCGTAACCAACATAGGTAAATAAAATACCTAAAATAGGCTCAACAGAAGTAAGTTGAAACTTGCCGTCAATATCAGAAGATGTAGTTTGTTGAGAACCAACAATAGTGATATTCACAAATGCTAAGGGCTGTTTTCCGGATGCATCAAGAACTTTACCTTCAACAGTAAACTGAGCAGATAATTGAAAGAAAATTATTACAAGTAAAAGAGTTAATATCGATCGGAGCACAAAAAATTGTTTTATGCGAATATAGGAGTTAGAAATTAGAATCTCTACCCCATTTTCAAATCACGTTGCTCTAAAACATCTCTCAAATTTGGACGCAATCTGCTTTTATAAACAGATAAGCAATCCTCTTTCTTTCTTCCTTTACGCAATGCGCGTTGCTCTTCAACAGGCAAAGAAGCAATATTGACACATTCAGGTGTGCAGCAGCCATTCATTTTTTCGGCACAAGCATCACACTGAATGAACAACAAGTGACAATCATCGTTCGCGCAATTTACATGTGTATCACAGGATGCACCACACTGATGACAGTGCGCAATTACGTCATCTGTAATGCGCTCTCCAACACGCTCATCGAAAACAAAATTCTTTCCGATAAATTTCGACTCCAATCCTTCCGCTTTGATCTGACGGACATAATCAATAACACCACCGTGCAATTGATTCACATCCTTAAAACCATGGTGTTTTAAATACGCACTCGCTTTTTCGCATCGAACACCACCGGTACAATACATCAATATTTTTTTATCTTTTTTATCTTTTAATTCTTCTATTACCATTGGCAATTCTTCACGGAAGGTATCCGCATCCGGACAGATCGCTCCTGTAAATTTCCCAACTTCGCTTTCATAATGATTTCTCATGTCAACAAGAATGGTCTCCGGATCATCCATCGCCATATTGAATTCTTTTGCAGTTAAATGATTTCCGACATTGGTAACATCGAAAGCATTATCATCTAAACCATCAGCAACAATTTTTGGGCGAACTTTGATCGTCAGTTTATAAAAGGACTTTCCGTCATCTTCAACAGCAATTTTAAATGCTATACCGGAAAACAATGGATTTTGATTGAGATTGTATTTAAATATTTCCCAATTTTCTTCAGGAACGCACATTTGAGCGTTGACACCTTCATGCGCGATATAAATACGTCCGAGTATTTTCCAATCATTCCATTGAGAAAATAAACTATCGCGAAGTTCTTGTGGGTTATCAATAATTACGTAGCGGTAAAACGAAACAGTGATCCTTTTGATGGATTCTTCCTGAATGCGTTTTTTAAGCTCCTTTTTGTTAACTCTGTTTTGCAGTAACATAGTGTCAAGGGTTTTAAAATCGTCACAAAAGTACAATTTTATAGCTAAAAACCAGGTACACTTTTATAGTTTACTTTTCAAAGGGATATTTAATTGAGAAATTATTTTGAATTTGAATTTAATTAAGGATATTTAGCCTTTAATTTTTCTACCATGATACAAAAGAGCGATAAAATATTAGTGATCGGATCATCCGGACAAATTGGAACTGAATTGGTTCAGAATTTAAGAGAAATTTATGGCATCAGTAACGTTGTTGCCTCCGATGTAAAAGTTACAGAGCAGGCGAAAGAAGGCCCTTTTGAGGTTATCGATGTAATGAATGCCCAAGGATTACTTGAAATCGTAAAACGACACAATATCAACCAGGTGTATTTATTAGCTGCCTTACTTTCTGCAACTGCCGAAAAAATGCCGAAATTCGGTTGGGATCTGAATATGCAAGGCCTATTTAACGTCTTAGACCTTGCCAAAGAAAAAATCATTCAAAAAGTATATTGGCCAAGTTCCATTGCCGTTTTTGGCCCGAATACACCTCGTGAAAACACCCCACAATTCACCATCATGGAGCCTAGCACTGTATACGGAATAAGTAAACAAGCAGGGGAACGCTGGTGCGAATACTATTTCAACAAATACGGTGTTGATGTAAGAAGCTTGAGATACCCCGGACTTATTGGTTGGAAATCCGCTCCCGGTGGAGGAACAACTGATTATGCCGTGCACATTTTTCATGAGGCCTTAAAATCAGGTAGTTACGAATGTTTTTTATCAGAAAACACCACCCTTCCAATGATGTATATGCCAGATGCTATCAAGGCAACTATCGGAATCATGGAAGCTGATTATCAGAAAGTTAAGATTCGTTCAAGCTATAATCTATCAGGGTTCAGTTTTTCTCCAAAAGACATTGCGCTGGAGATCAAAAAATACATACCCGATTTCAGCATTTCATACCTCCCCGATTCTCGCCAGCAAATTGCCGACAGCTGGCCCCAAAGCATTGATTCTAGAGAAGCCGGAATCGATTGGGGATGGAAACCGGAATACGATCTTGCAGCAATGACCAAGGATATGATAAAAAATTTAAAAAAATAATATAAAATACTGTAACCAATTAATTTCATTCTCCGTTAAACTTTAACGATAAATCAGAAATAGAGAATTAAAATTTGTCGATGGTTTTTTTTGATTGGTCTAAAAAGTTTTGTTTTATTAAATGAATTATTATAAATTTATCTAGAATTTTTAAAAAGATACTCCAAATAGAATGAAAAAGGCTTTCCTCATATTACTGTTTGTTACCTGTAAGATCGCTATTGCTCAGTCATCAGTTGGAAAAGACACAGCTAATTTTACTGACCAAAACGGCAAGAAGCAAGGTAAGTGGATCATTTACAATAAAGATCTTCATAAAGAGTGTTTCAAAGATGACCAAAAAGTTGAAGAAGGCAAATTCTTAGACAGCAAGAAGGTTGGAGCTTGGAAAGAATATTATTGCAATACAAATGTTAAAAGTGTGATCACATACGAGAATAACCGTCCAAACGGTTATGCAAAAATGTACCACGAAAACGGAAAAATAAAAGAAGAAGGTATGTGGAAAAACAACCGTTGGGTTGGTGACTACAAATTATATTATGATAACGGACAGGTTCAACAAGCATTCAAATTCAACCCTACGGGCAAACGTGAAGGTCAACAGCAATACTTTCATCCTAATGGAAAAGTAATGATTGAAGGAAATTGGGCCGAAGGTAAAGAAGCCGGACCATTGACCGAATATTATGAAAACGGAGACGTAAAATCCGTAAAAAAATTCAATGGTGGCACACTTGATGTTGCTTCGGTTAAAACGTTCGAACCTAAAAAGCCACTTGTAAAAACTGCTCCTGATGTAAAAGTTGAAGCACCACCTGTAATTGCCGACAAAAAAGAGAAAGACAATATGGGGAAAGTATTTAATGGTGAAGGATACTGGAAATTGTACAACTCAAATAAACAAGTTTCTAAAGACGGGACATTTACAAAAAACCGCCTGATTGACGGGAAAGTATACACTTACAGCACTGACGGAATTTTAAACAGAATTGCTGTTTACAAAGGTGGTAAATATGTTGGTGACGCTGTTATTGAAGAATAATAAAACTATATCGTAAAACATACGAAAACTTAATATCTTTGGACTTATGAAAATTTCATAAGTCCATTTTTATTTTACTAAAGGCTGATCCTGTTAATTTAAATAAAGATCACTGAACATAAAAAAGGACCTCAACGATCCACACAAGCGAAAAATAAGAGCGTATGCAAAACAAACTTATCATTTACAATACACTTTCACGTTCAAAAGAAAAATTTACGCCAATCACTCCCGGAATGGTTGGACTTTATGTTTGCGGACCAACCGTTTATAGTGATGTCCACCTTGGAAATTGCCGCACATTTATTTCCTTCGATCTTATATACCGCTATTTGGTATTTCTTGGATTTAAAGTACGTTATGTTAGAAATATAACTGATGCCGGGCATCTGGAAGGTGATAGAGATGAAGGCGATGACAAGTTTGCAAAAAAAGCAAAACTGGAACAGTTGGAACCAATGGAAATTGTACAGAAATACACCCTCGGCTTTCATGATGTAATGCGTGAATTCAACTCACTACCGCCAAGCATTGAGCCAACTGCAACCGGACATATTTGCGAACAGATCGAGATGATCAAAATGATCATTGAGAAAGGATATGCATATGTTAAAAACGGAACCGTTTATTTTGATGTAGAAAGATACAATACTGAATTTTCATATGGTCAGTTAACTAACCGTAAACTGGAAGAATTACTGGAAGGTACGAGGGAATTAAGCGGTCAGGATGAGAAAAAAGGACGATTAGATTTTGCATTATGGATTCAGGCAAAACCTGAAACACTTATGAAGTGGCCTTCTCCCTGGGGATGGGGATTTCCGGGCTGGCACATCGAATGTTCAGCAATGAGCAGTAAATACTTGGGTGATACGTTTGATATTCATGGTGGAGGAATGGATCTTCAGGCGACACATCACACCAATGAAATTGCGCAATCACAAGCCTGCAACCACAAAGCACCAGTAAATTATTGGATGCATACAAATATGCTAACGGTGAATGGTGTGCGCATGTCGAAATCTGCCGGCAATGGATTTTTACCCGGTGAATTATTTACGGGTGACCATCCTTTACTTGAAAAGGGATACAGTCCGATGGCTGTTCGGTTTTTCATGATGCAAACCCATTACAGAAGCACATTGGATTTTTCAAATGAAGCTTTGCAGGCATCAGAAAAAGGATATGCCCGTTTAATGACATCGATTAAAACGTTAGAGAACTTAAAGACTGCGAACACATCAACATCCGATATTAATGAACTCGGGCAAAAATGTTTCGAGGCAATGAATGATGATTTCAACGCGCCTATTTTAGTTGCAAACTTATTTGAAGGTGCGCGCATCATTAATTCTGTAAACGATGGCAAAGAAACGATCACAGCCGATGATCTTTCGCTATTAAAAACAATCATGCATAATTTTGTTTTTGACGTATTGGGATTAAAATCTGAACAGTCAAATTCATTAACAGATAAAGCACTGCAGGGTGTAATGGAAGTGATCTTAGAGATCCGTAAAGAGGTGAAGGCTAAAAAAGATTTTGCCGCATCAGATAAATTACGTGACGACATGAACAAACTTCATATTGTTATTAAAGACACAAAAGATGGTGCTACTTGGTCGATACAAGAATAGCGCACGACATATACTCTTTGAAAAAAATACTGATCATACGTTTTAGTTCCATTGGCGACATTGTTTTAACAACGCCTGTCGTGCGTTGTTTGAAACTCCAAGCCGGTGCTGAAATACATTTCCTTACCAAACAGTCATTCAAAGGACTTTTAGAAAACAATCCATACATCACAAAAATTCACACCATCGAAAAGGATGTGAAAGAAGTAATGACACAACTTCAAAATGAACAATTCGATTTTGTGGTGGATCTTCACAACAACATCCGCTCTATCCAAACCAAAAGAGCGTTGAGTAAACCTTCCGTTGCTTTTAAGAAATTAAATTTTCAGAAATGGATCCTGGTAAATTTCAAGATCAACAAAATGCCTACTGAACACATTGTTGACAGATACCTGGATACAGTTGCAGCATTTGGAATTAGGAACGACAATCAAGGACTTGATTATTTTATTCCTGAAAAAGAAGAAGTACAAACTTCCACATTGCCTGAAAATCATCAAAAGGGATACATCGGTTTTGTGATTGGAGCAAAACATTTTACGAAACAATTGCCGGTAGAAAAAATAATTTCGATATGCAAAAAGATAAATAAACCCATTATCCTATTAGGTGGAAAAGAAGATGCAGCGCGGGCTGAAATGATTGAAAACGCTGTTGGAAAAAACATTTTTAATGCCTGCGGCAAATACAATTTAAATCAATCAGCATCACTTATAAAACAGGCAACAAAGGTCATCACACACGACACGGGGCTTATGCATATTGCGGCTGCATTCAAAAAAGAAATCATTTCTGTTTGGGGAAATACGGTTCCTGCATTCGGCTTCACCCCTTATCTGCCCGATCCGAATTCGAGAATGGTGGAAGTAAAAAATCTATCCTGCCGGCCTTGTTCAAAGATCGGTTACGACAAATGTCCGAAGGGTCATTTTAAATGCATGATGGAAATTGACGAGAAGGAATTTTAAAAGGGATAACCTTCTTTCGTCATTGCGAGCCATCTTCGAAGAAAGGGCGTGGCAATCTAAAAAGTCATCAATGAGATTGCGTCATTCGTTCCTTATTCGCAATGACGGCACCAAAAGCAATTTGCTAAGCAAACAGCGCTTTCAGCTCCGTAGCTTCACTCGGTTTCATTTTACCGGCCAAGATCAAACTCAATTGCTTTCTGCGTAATGCGCCTTCATATCGTGCTTTTTCTTCATCCGTTTCAGGGTTTACTGCCGGCACTGGCAAGGGAGATCCATTTTGATCAACAGCTACAAACGTATAAATGGCTTCATTCGCTTTCACTTTTTCTCCCGTTACATGATCTTCCACCCACACATCAATAAACACTTCCATAGAAGAGTTAAACGCACGGGAAACTTTAGCTTCCAGCGTAACCAAACTTGCGTGGTTGATCGGCATATTGAAAGAAACATTATTCACCGAAGCCGTAACGACAACCCGCTTACAATGGCGGTGAGCGGCAATAGAAGCGACAATATCCATCCACTGCAATAGCTGTCCTCCAAATAAATTCCCCAATGTATTGGTATCATTCGGCAGCACTATTTGTGTTTGAATGGTCAATGATTCCTTCGGTGTTTTCGCTTTCATATGCTTATTATTATTTTGCAAAGATATGAGTATCTTTACCGAAAATTTAAAAGAATGGATAATTTATTTAAATACGCACTGGCATTGCATATTATCTTTATTGTAACCTGGTTTGCCGGCTTGTTCTATATTGTTCGTCTGTTTATTTACCATACTGAGGCGGAACAAAAAATGGAACCTGAGCGATCTATTCTACAGGCGCAATACAAGGTTATGGAAAAACGCTTATGGTACGGCATAACCTGGCCTTCAATGATCATAACGCTGATTATGGGGCCTTGGGTCATGAGTTATAATTTCTCCTATTACATCACCTCAGCCTATTTTATTCTTAAACTTTGTTTTGTTGCAGCACTTGTTTTATATCATTTGCAATGTCATGTGATGTTCAAACAACTTCAGAACAATATTGTAAAACACGGCTCTTTTAAATTACGTTTATGGAATGAAGTTGCAACGGTTCTTTTGTTCGCGATCGTATTTCTGATCGTTCTTAAAAGCAATACAGGATTTGTTTGGGGAATGCTGGGATTGATTATTTTTTCGGCTACACTGATGATCGCTATTCGTATCTATAAGAAGAGCAGAGAAAAAAGCGAACTTGATGGTTCAATAAAAAAAGAGGATACAAAAAACCGTTAGTTACAGCAACATCAGGGATTTTCCACATCACAAGTAGCGAAATCAAAGTGTTTTAACCTATATTTTAGTTTCTATACAACCAGGCATTGGGTTGTACTTTACGAAGTGCATTCAATTCAGACAAGGCATCTTTGCGGGTAGCAAAATCGCCACAACTTACCACATACAAACCTTTGTTGTTTTTTCCGATGATTGCGGCACTTAAGTTTTGTGCTTGCAATGATTGAACAAACTTAACAGCGTTTTCTTCAACCTGAAAACATCCGGCAACCAAATGAAAGTTATAATCTAAATTGATATGATTCTCAGCAACAGTTGTGGTATCAGGAACAACTGCTTCAACCAACGTTGCAGCAACAGGTTGAGCAACTGAATCGGTCATAGCTAGCTTTATTGCAGTTGTATCGTTATTCACTGCAGCCTCAGAACCTGTTTTTAATTCGGGAAGTACAATTTCCTTTTTTGCAAAAGGATTGATAGTTGAATAATTGATATTTTTCAGCAGATCAGTTTTAAATGGAATCCAGATCAATGCTGCGATAACGGGAACGATCACTGCGATAGCAACAAGTCCTTTGACACTGCGTTTCTTATTCTCTACAGGGATTGCGCCTCTGTCTTTAAACTCTTTCTCGATACGCTTAGTAATCGTATCACGTTTAACAGCAGGAGAATGAAAGGATGACAGACCGAATGAATCGAGAAGAAAATTGGTTGGGGCAGGTTCAAATTGAATGTTCCTTTCAACATCTAAATACAAAGTACCAACATCATCGATCGTCACTTTCGAGCCACTCTTCAATTGCACGTTCACTTCCTTCACAAAATAATCGATGTATTTCAGTGCTTCTGAATATGACTTCTTTTCAAAAGATGCGATCTGATTGGCCAATAAGCCATCGTTGTTTTTCAGATTGATATTAAAAACAATACTTTTGGAAGGAGGAGAAAAGGTATGTTGAGAAGGATGGATCTTAGCTGGCGCATAATTCGCCACAAACCCACCTAAATCGGGAACGATCACACAATTGTGGTCATATAATAATTCGCCAATATGTTTTTCTACATTCATTTCTATTCAAAAAATTAAGATCCGGTCATTTACAATTTTCGACTTTGATTGAGATCGAGAAAGGTTACAATTTAAAAGTTCATCCGAACTCCGTTAAAAGTAAAACTAAAACCGAGGGGTAAATTTACAAAAATTTAGTTAGTTTTTTAAGATCATCAGGAGTATCTACTGCAACACTCTCAAAATCAGTTAACTCAACTTTAATTTTATATCCGTTTTCAAGCCAGCGGAGCTGTTCAAGAGATTCGGCAAGCTCTAATGAAGATGCTTTCAGGCTCGTAATTTCATTAAGAATACTGGTTCGGTAAGCATAAATACCAATGTGCTTATAAAATGTGAAATTTTTGAGCCATTCCTGCTGTTCTTTACCTCTGATAGCAGGGATTGTCTGGCGGCTGAAAAGCAGCGCTTCTTTCTGAGCATTCAGTACTACCTTTGGAATATTTACATTAAACAGCTCTTCTTCCGTTTTGATTATTTTAACCAGTGTTGCGATTTGTGTGTCGGCAGAACGGAAGCAAGAAGCAACCAGGTCGATCTGTTCGGGCTGAATGAAAGGTTCATCCCCTTGGATGTTTATCACCAGATCCGCTTCCGGGCAAAATGTATTTACCGCTTCAAAACACCTGTCGGTGCCGCTTTGGTGCGTTTCACTTGTCATAACAACTTTTCCACCGAATGATTTTACATGTAAAACAATACGTTCATCATCGGTGGCTACCACCACATCCGTAAGCGATTTCGACTTTTTTGCCTGAAGATAAACACGTTCGATCATTGATTTCCCACCAATATCAACTAAAGGTTTCGCAGGAAAACGGGTAGAGGCATAACGAGCGGGAATAATTCCGATGATCTTCATAACAAAAAGTATTTAATATACCACCGCATCAGTGCAGGCGCTACGAATTTACTGATTTAATTTCACCTGATGCATTGAGAAATTAAAGAATTTCAGGTCTTTTTTTATTAAATTCGCTACGTGAAATTTGTAAGAACATTTGTATTTATTCTGTCAACAACACTGTTTGTTGGCAGCTCTACGCATAAAAAAAGCATGTCGTGCCGCGAAATCATAGAACACATGCTCGACAGTATAAGAAACATCAAAACGCAAGCATGCAGTGTAAAAGCCACCGAGCGCATAGGCAAACGCATTCTGATTGCTGAATCCTACATCAAAATAAATGTGAGTCCGCGTAAAATATATTTCCACAGTCCGGAAAAGGGTGCTGAATTATTATGGGTGGAAGGCACAAACAAAGGCAATGCCTTGGTTCATTCTAAAACAATTCCGCTGATGAATTTTGATTTAGACCCATACGGCAGTATTCTCAGGAAAGATCAGCACCATACCATATTTGACCTTGGCTCCTCTTACATAGGAATTACGATAGCAAATACAATCTTAAAAGCACCAAAAGAATTCGACAAGCACTTTACGTATGCCGGAACGCTAACCTGGAACAACAGAGAATGCTATCAGGTAATTGTCAGCTACCCCAATTATAAATACATTGAATATATTACAAAAAGGGGGGAAACAGTAACCAGCATTGCGCATAAGCTAAACACCAGCGATTATAAGATCCGCTACAAAAATGACCTTTCCAGTTATTTTGGATCCATTAAAGAAGGCAAAAAATTGACGATACCAATCCCCTATTCGAACAAAGCCATTATGTACATCGATAAAAAAACTTACATCCCCATCAGCATTACAGTATACGATGAAGAGGGTCTGTATGAAGCCTATGAATTCACTTCAATGCGTGTCAATCCGGCTTTCAAGTCCGATGAATTTTTGAAAAGCTATAAAGGATATAATTTTTGATCCCCATTGTTAAATTAATTTTACTTTAAATTAAAAATGAGCGTATCTTCGCAAACTATTTTATATTGACAATGAAATTAAGAATACAGCATATTTTTCTTTTATCTGCAATTTTTGCAATCAGCACAACGCTGATCTCATTCCGTTATAAAAAATCGAACACGTTCTCGAACAACCGCGAATTGATCGATAATATTTTTGAAGCGGTAGATAATGTAAAAACGCTGCGTTTCAACCTTCAGTGTAACGAACGTATTAAAGGCAGGATGACGCATTACGAGTCAAAAGTTAAGCTGCAGGTATCTCCCCGGAAATTATATTTATCGTTAAAAGGTCCGGAAGTACTATGGATACAAGGACAAAACAATGGAAATGCGTTGGTTAATCCTGGGGCGTTCCCTTACATGAACCTGAATCTTGACCCATACGGATCGTTAATGCGCAAAGACCAACACCATACCATTCACGAAATGGGATTTCAATACCTTGCTGATGTTTTAAGAGATGGGATGAAACGTGCAGGCGATAAGCTCGATAAATATTTTGTAGTAGTTGGAGAAGAAAAATTAAACGGACGCAATTGTTACAAGTTCGCCATTACTTTTCCGGATTTTGCCTGGACAACCTACACCGTAAAAAAAGGAGAGAACTTAACTTCAATCGCCAGAAAACTAAGAGTGAGTGAATATATGGTATTGATGAATAACTCAAAAATAAGTTGGTACAATGACGTGAAAGAAGGTCAATCTATTCAGGTACCGAATGCCTATGGAAAATTAACGATCTTGTTAATTGATAAAGAATATTTATTACCTGTCAGCAATAAAGTTTTTGATGATCAGGGATTATACGAAACCTATGAATATCATAATCTGGAAGTGAACACAAACATCCTTCCCGAAGAATTCACGAAAGGAT
>JBILYL010000228.1:0-5005 GCA_044377775.1 Bacteroidia bacterium | reverse complement strand
ATATAAAAGTGATTCATTCGCTGATTCACTATATAGAAACAACACTTTAAGAAAAACAAGACATAAAAAAATCCCGCTCCGTAAATTACGGAGCGGGATTTTTTTAAATAACCTTTTAAACTTATTTCTTAATTAATTTCAATACAGAAGTAGTTCCGCCAATCGTAACATTTACGAAATACATTCCTGCAGTAAATCTTGTCATATCAACAGGCAATAACATACCACCATTTAATTGACCGTATGATTTACTTCCTACTAAAGAACCATCAACAGAATAGATCATAACAGAAACATCAGATGCTTTAGTCAGATTTAAAGTAATAGAAGTATAGTCAGAAGAAGGATTCGGATAAATACTCACTTGAGTATCAGGAGCATCAGCGATATCATTGATTCCAACACCAGTACCTGAAACAAAACCATTAGCTACAGCTTGTGGAATTGTTGTAGAAGCAGCATTATCAATTTTACCTGTTGGATCAATGAAAAGACCCACAATGTGAATTTGTGTATCATCATAAGATGCAGGTAAAGTAAATGTGAAATTCCAAGTGAATACGCTACCAACAGTAGTAGAAGTTCCAGCAGCATTAGCAATACCTGCAAAATCAGGGCTAATGAAACGGGCAACGTGATCATAAACCATTTGAGAAGCAGGAACAGGATTCGCTAACGATTCAAATCCACCCATAACTCCTGCAGCACCACCAGCATAAGCATTTGATTGTGCGTAAGTACTTCCTGTACCAGTAACATCATCTTCAGTAATAACACAAGCAACTTTATAGTTTCCCGTTAAAGTAGATTGAACAGTACTAGTAACGGAAACATTTAAAACACGAGTTGTGGAGTTATAATTAGCTCCGTTCACAACAAATGCTTTTGGAGCAACAATAATGCGTGTTAAGAAATCTGTTTCAATTCCACTTGGATCAATTTCCGGTAAACGATCAACCAAAGCACTTGGGTAACCACCAATCAATGCACCAATTGCAGCATCATAAGCAGTTACGGTCATTGGATCAGCGTTATGAACAGCTATAGGAGCAATAAATCCACTGTATTTAGTATCCATCAAATCCATATAAACAGCGCCACGAGGGCACCATTGACACCATGTTCCAGTACCTTCTTCTGCAACCACCATTTTACCAGCAGCAGGTGTTACAGGAGTAACAATTGTAGTTAATACATTATCTGAAGCATCACCATCAGCCCCAGCACCGTTTACATTACTAATTGTTGCAACAAACGTATTTGTTCCAGTTACAAGTGTAAAAGGAACAGTGTATGTTTGGATTGTTGAAGCCAAAGAAGCCAAGGTTAATCCCGTTACATTTTTAACAACAGGAGCACCACCATTTTGGGTGATTGAAATATCAAATGAATTGATAACAGCAGTACCTAAATTTCTAACTTTAACAGCAGGGTATCTAACTGAACCAACTAATCCATTTGAAATATCTAACATGTTGCCAGCAGCGTTTAATGCAGGTAATGTATATGGTGTAACATTATAGGAAACGTCATCTACCCAAAAACTAGCAGCTGCATCAGTAGGATAGTAATCGATTCCCCACACTTGGTTGTTTGCATTTGACCAAGTAGCTTGAGAAACACCATTGATTAATAATTCCCATGCATTTGCATTAAAGTTTGCTTTGATTTCCATCTCAAACCAAGTTCCTACAGGTTGAGTAGCAGAAGCTACTATTGTTCCTGAGTTCTGGATTTGAATATTTCCACCTGTCATAAAACAATCCAAAACATACATACCACCCATTGTAGCTGTACCTTGGAAATTGAAGTAACCTGATTTACCAGTTGGGATTTTAAACCAAGATTTCCAAGAAAACTGACCAGTTGTTAACGGGGCACCTGTAGAGAAAGGTAAAATCACATCTTGCGGTCCACCAGTTGCGCTGGTAGAGGAGAAATAAATAGACTTTGATCCGGCAACCGTGTGGTTATCGGTTGAAACTACCGCAACATCTTCTGCACCACCACCTGTAGTAGATGACCAAGTTCTCCATACCGAAGATTGAATACCTAAAAGCGGTGTTGTTAATGTATACGATTCGAAATCATCTGAGAATGTTTGTGCTTTTGTCGCGGTAACGGCAAGCAAACATCCCAATGTAAGTGTAGCAATTTTTTTCATTTGTATCGGGTTTGATTGTTTTTTTGATTTATAAATATAAATATACAATGAAAATATATATTTTAAAAATAAATAATCAATTAATTCTTAGCAATCGATGACAAAAAACGATTCTATTTAATCCGTTGAAGTAAACGATACTTTTGTACATTTGCCACCTACTCCCGAAATTTTATAATTCAATTTTATGTTAGTGAAAACATTTGGCAGTGCCGTATATGGCATTAGCGCAACAACTGTAACGGTTGAGACGAATATCAATCCGGGAGTAAATTTTTTAATGGTGGGTTTACCCGATAGTGCCGTAAAGGAAAGTCAGCAGCGTATTGCCGCATCACTTAAAAACAATGGTTATAAGATCCCCGGCAAAAGTATCGTTATTAATATGGCACCAGCCGACATCAGAAAAGAAGGTTCGGCATACGATCTCACAATAGCTATTGGTATCCTGGCGGCATCCGAACAAATTCTTCCGGAAAAAGTAGGAGACTACATCATCATGGGTGAACTTTCACTCGATGGCGGACTGCAGCCAATAAAAGGTGTTTTACCAATCGCGATACAGGCTAAAATAGAAAAATTCAAAGGAATCATACTTCCGAAGCAGAATGCAAATGAAGCAGGTATTGTTGGCGGACTGGAAGTATATGGCGTAGACAATATCAAAGAAGTTATTGATTTTTTTAATGGAGAGCGTCAATTAGAGCAAACGATTATCAATACGGAAGACGAATTTTTTTCAAAGTTAAATAATACCGAATTCGACTTTTCGGATGTAAAAGGTCAAGAAAATATAAAACGTGCTTTGGAGATCGCAGCTTCGGGCGGACACAATGTAATTTTGATCGGACCACCGGGAGCAGGTAAAACAATGTTGGCAAAACGACTCCCGACTATTTTGCCACCCATGAATTTACACGAGGCATTAGAAACAACAAAAATTCACAGTGTTGCCGGCAAAATGGGAAAGAACACCGGTTTGGTTTCCATCCGTCCATTCCGTTCACCTCACCATACAATTTCTGATGTCGCTTTAGTGGGCGGAGGAGGTGTTCCGCAGCCAGGAGAAATTTCCTTATCGCATAACGGAGTTTTATTTTTAGATGAACTACCGGAATTTAAACGTACCGTATTGGAAGTGATGCGTCAACCTTTGGAAGATAGAGTTGTGACCATTTCACGAGCAAAATTTTCAGTAGAATATCCTGCCAGCTTTATGCTGATCGCCTCAATGAATCCTTGTCCGTGCGGTTATTATAACCATCCGGAGAAGCAATGTGTTTGTCCTCCAGGGACCGTTCAGAAATATTTAAATAAAATTTCCGGACCACTTTTGGATCGCATTGATATACATGTAGAAGTTACTCCTGTATCATATAATGAATTGGCGGCAGAACGTAAATCAGAAAAAAGCGAATCCGTGCGTGCCCGTGTAATTAAAGCAAGAGCAATTCAGGAAAAGCGCTATAAAGAAAATGAAGGGGTGCATTGTAATGCGCAGATAAGCTCGAAACAACTTCGAGAAGTATGCAGAATTGATGAAGCAGGAAATCAACTGTTAAAAACCGCAATGGAACGACTAGGGCTTTCTGCGAGGGCATACGACCGCATATTAAAAGTTGCACGCACCATTGCAGATTTAGATGAGTGCGAAAATATTGAAACCCAGCATTTGGCGGAAGCTATCCAATATCGCAGTCTGGATCGTGAAGGCTGGGCGGGGTAAAAAGTGTTTAAAAGAAGGAAGTAATTATAACAGTGTACAATAAAAAAAGCGCTCTGAAATGATTCAGAACGCTTTTTTAAAATCAGAGTTAATCTAATTATTTTATAAATACTTTCTTTGTATATAACTGCCCTTTTGCTTCCACTCTTACAAAATAAATTCCGGAAGGTTGCGCTTCCATATTGATTGTATTGTTTTCAAGCGATGCGGAGATTGTTCTACCCAACACATCATAAACACCTTGTAATTTTACAGCATCTAACGATTTGATCTTAATGCTATTTCCTGTTGCAAATACGTCCAAAGAAGAAACCGTCACATCTGCAACACCAAGAGCTGGAGTAGACAACGTAATATCATCAACAGCGAAAGAAGGATCTGTTCCTGCACCGTCATCATTGTTTGTCCAGTTAAAGCCAATTTTCACAGTTGCATTATTATTTGCACTTGCAGGTAAAGCAAAGGAATAAGCTGTCCAGGTACCTTGAGGAGCACATGCACCAAGAGTCGTTTTCGCCATATTATTCAGGAGCGACCAAGTAGTTCCACCATCAGCAGAATACCAAAGACTAGCATCATCTAAAGTAGTTGCACCATTTTCTAGGTATGCAAAAGAGATCGTAATAGATGATTGTCCTGTACAATTAATAACCGGGGATTCAGCGCGTTTGTTGGTGGTAGCACAAATCCCTAAAGTAGAACAAGCACCTGCAACACCCGCAAAATAAGACGCTCCGCCATCAGCAGCAAGAGAAACCAACGCAATTGCGACATTTCCAACATGCAAGGTCGCATCAACCGTTCCAACACAAGCCGTTCCACAAGCACCAACTGCATTCCCGGCTTCCTGAGCACCAATATAAAAGGTATTTGCCGTGGCATCGTTCGTTCCAGTTGAAGCAATTGTCCATGCACCATTTGTGCCGGTATAAGCACTTGCCAATTGTCCTTGGCTACATCCGGTACCAAAATCTTCGGTCCAGAATACCTGCGCATTTGATGCAACAGTATAAGAAAACAGTGTAAATAATAAGTAGATTTTTTTCATGATTTTTTAGCTTAGTTTAACCAAAGATAAAAAAATTATGGCAAGATTGCAAGAGTAGTTTTCAAAT
>JBILYL010000031.1:0-14804 GCA_044377775.1 Bacteroidia bacterium | reverse complement strand
ACTTGCCGACCGTTTATTGGAGTATACAAATACCATCAATAAACGCGAAATGCAAGCACAAGTGCTGGATGATATGGATCTGGAGAAAGAGCGTGGAATTACGATCAAGAGTCACGCTATTCAAATGGATTATGAGTTGAACGGCAAAAAATATGTATTGAATTTAATCGATACACCCGGTCACGTTGACTTTTCTTATGAAGTGTCGCGCTCTATTGCTGCTTGTGAAGGCGCTTTATTAATTGTTGATGCCGCACAAGGAATTCAAGCACAAACAATTTCAAACCTTTACTTGGCTTTAGGGAACGATCTGGAGATCATCCCGATCTTAAATAAAATTGATCTTCCCAGTGCGGAACCTGAACTTGTAAAAGATCAAATCGTTGAATTATTGGGTTGCAAACGCGAAGATATTTTGTCTGCATCCGGCAAAACCGGGATGGGCGTTCATGAGATCTTAGAAGCGATCGTTGCCCGCATCCCTGCGCCAAAAGGTGATCCAACAGGACCATTGCAAGCCTTGATCTTTGATTCGGTTTACAATTCGTTCAGAGGAATTATCGCCTATTTTAAAGTTACAAACGGCAGCATCAAAAAAGGGGATAAAGTAAAATTCTTCGCTACAGAAAAAGAATACAATGCAGATGAGATTGGCGTTTTACGTCTCAAGCAAGAACCACGGACAGAGGTAAAGACCGGTGATGTTGGTTATATCATTTCAGGAATTAAGGATGCACGCGAAGTAAAAGTAGGTGACACAATTACTACCGTAAACAATCCCTGCGAAGGTGGAATTCAAGGATTTGAAGAAGTAAAACCAATGGTATTTGCTGGTATTTATCCGGTTGATACCGAAGATTTTGAAGAACTGCGCTACTCCATGGAGAAACTTCAGTTAAACGATGCGTCTCTAACTTGGGAGCCGGAATCATCTGCAGCACTTGGCTTTGGCTTCCGTTGCGGATTCCTTGGAATGCTTCACATGGAAATTATTCAGGAACGATTGGAACGTGAATTCAATATGACCGTTATCACAACTGTTCCCAACGTTTCTTATCACGCTTACAGCACCAAAAATGAATTGATGGTGGTAAACAATCCATCGGATTTACCAGATCCAAGTAAACTAGACAGAGTTGAAGAACCTTATATCAAAGCACAGATTATTACCAAATCGGAGTACGTTGGTAACATCATGAGCTTGTGTATCGGTAAACGAGGGATCATCACCAATCAAATTTATTTAACAACCGATAGAGTTGAATTAATGTTTGACATGCCATTGGGTGAAATTGTTTTCGATTTTTATGATAGACTAAAAACAATTTCAAAAGGATACGCTTCATTCGATTATCAACCGCTGGATTACCGTCAAAGTTATTTAGTGAAATTGGATATTTTATTAAACGCTGAACCTGTGGATGCTTTATCATCGTTGATTCACAGAGACAACGCGTATGAGTTTGGTAAAAAGATGTGTGAGAAATTAAAAGAATTAATCCCACGTCAACAATTCGAGATTCCTATTCAGGCAGCTATCGGAGCAAAAATTATTGCCCGCGAAACAATTAAAGCGATGCGTAAAGATGTTACCGCAAAATGTTATGGTGGTGATATTTCCCGTAAACGTAAATTGTTAGAAAAACAAAAAGAAGGTAAGAAACGTATGCGCTCTGTTGGAAGTGTGGAAATTCCTCAAAGTGCATTTATGGCAGTATTGAAACTGAACGATTAAATTTTGCCGGAACCTGCAATATCGCTGAAAAACATAGAAAATGTTATGTATTAACACAGAAAAAGCCCCTAAAAGGGCTTTTTTTATTGAAAATATTCTGTCTTTGTTCCTTGGCGACAAAAAAAACCTAAAAAACCCTGTAACTTTACCATTGCTTAGTCGTCCTATACCGGAAATCGCACAAAAAAAGCTACAATGACTGTCGAAGAATTCAACAAGACTGTTGATCAACATGCAGATAATCTTTACCGATTTATCCTTAAGAATATTAAGGATTCGGAAAAGGCGCGTGATATTGTGCAGGACACTTACGAAAAATTGTGGTTGAAGGTATCAGAAGTGGAAAGCACAAATGCAAAATCGTATATGTTCACGACTGCTTATCGCACCATGATCGACCGGATCAGAAGAGATAAAAAACAAGGAGAAATGACCGATGCAAATCTCAATAGCTTAAGTTCAAACCGGCAATACAGCGATTTAAAAGAAATATTGAATGAAGCATTGAATAAGTTACCGGAGATTCAACGCTCCGTAATTCTATTACGTGATTATGAAGGCTATAATTATGCGGAGATCGGAGAAATAACAGCACTGACTGAATCGCAGGTGAAAGTCTATATTTTCAGGGCGAGAGGTTTTTTAAAGAACTATATCGGGACCCTGGAAAATGTAATCTAAACGCAGGCAAAAAAAATCAGAACATTAGAAAATGAGTATTAACAAAAATAACTACGAAGCATTTTTCCTTGATTACCACGAAGGAAATCTTTCACCTCAACAGGTGGCTGACTTGTTATTATTCGTTGAACAACATTCTGAATACAGAGAGGAATTTGAAAGTTTCGAAAATGTAACGCTGGATGATCTTATCGATGTTTCTTTTGAAGACAAAGAAAGCCTAAAAAAAGAAATTACTTTATTAAACAGAGAAGAGTACTTCATCCGTTCGGTGGAAAACACATTAAACTCTGCCGAAAAAACGTTACTGGAACTATTTATAAAACAACATCCCCAATTTTTACCTGAATTTAAGTTATTCAAAAAAATAAGAATTACTGCTGATGCTTCCGTATCTTTTGAAAACAAGGAAGCATTAAAACGTGCTGCGGCTACTTCAGATGATCTGCTGATCGCTTCAGTAGAAGGAATCCTGACAAAAAAAGAAACTGTTTTTTTACAGCAACAACTTTCTGTTGATGCTGAAATGAATCACAATTATGTATTATACAAGCAAACAAAATTTGTTGCTGATCCATCCATCGTTTTTGAAAACAAAGAACAATTAAAGAAAAAGGAAAAGAAAATTATTCCATTTTATTTTTACGTTGCTGCAGCTGCTTCAATTGCCTTATTGATCGGCCTGTTCTTTTTTTACAACAACAACAACACACAAGAACAAACATTTGCCGACAAAACAAATGAAACAAAAATTGCACCTGTTGAAAACAACAACTCAAATGCTGTTATAAGAAACAGTCAGCCAACTGAAAACACACCATTGACAAAAAACCTGATGGCCGCTACGTTAACCAATATCGCTAAAAAGGGAAATAACAACGACAGTAAAAATACAACACCTGCTATTGTCAACGTACAACCGATTTTGCCAATTGCCGTTAAAATCACTGAAAACAAAAAGGAGATTGAACAGGAAAAAGTATTGTTAGCAAGCAACGAACAAACCAATAAATCAAACTACACAGCAGAGCCAACAAACAATGATGCTATTGCAAGTATAATGGGCAAATCAAATAGTATCGGAGCATCAACAGGTTTTCTTTCATTACGCGAATTGGCAACTGAAAAAATAAAAGAAAAGACATTGGACGATGAAACACTGGCAATACAAAAGAAAAACGGTCGCGTTAAACGTTTCACCGGCTGGGATTTAGCACAAATTGTAACCAGAGGGATCAGCAAAATAACTGGAAGAAATGTGGAAGTAAAACCGACTTACAATGAAGAAGGTGATGTTACAGCTTATGCATTAGGAAACGGACTTGAGGTTTCAAAAGGGAAATAGGTGATTACTCATAAGCAAAATCAACACCTACAACTTGATCTGCAACAGAAAAATGAATCAACATAAATTTTAATGCACTCCCTTTTACTGTATTGTCAATTCTGATTTCCGTCATTAATGTTGTAATATTTGAATTCATTTCCGTTCTACATTCATACGATTTCGGAAAATGTTCAATATACAAAGGCAATCGCTCTGAAGGATCAAGAATCACGTTACCCTTTTCAGTAACAATTTGGAAAGGACTAGCATGATCCAGTTTTATTTCAGTCACTAATCCTCGGTTCTTATTCTGATCAAAATTAAATTTCACATTGTCGATGACAAATGATTGATGCGAATTCTCAAGACTTGTATCATAAACAAAATCGTACAGCTCCCCTTTATGATAAAACAATAACGTATCAATATTCATCATCAGCGGAAATTCTCTTCCGTTGCCTTTTAAAAGGAGTCTGTCAAGATTCAACTTATCAAACACACATGTTCCGTTTTCCAAACGAATGCTTCTTTCTTTGTCGTCTGCTTTCATTTTATCGAGATTCGTTAATCCGCGATAAACCATACTCACTAGTAACAAAACTATTCCAGAAAAAATGACAATTTTAAGAAGGATGCGCTGGGGGTTCTTCATGATAACTTCGGGTAGTTCACATTATAATGCAGGCCTCTGCTCTCTTTCCGATTACGGGCATGCTTAATAATAATGTAGGCAACATTGATCATATTTCTCAACTCACATAGCTTAGGGGAAATAATTGTTTTTAAATACAAAGCCTCATTCTCTTTGTATAAAATTTCCAGGCGGTCAAAAGCTCTTTGCAATCGAATATCCGAACGAACAATTCCAACATAGTTGGTCATGATGGCTTGCACTTCTCTTAAACTTTGAATCAACAAAACCATTTCTTCAGGATGGGCCGTTCCTTCAGCATCCCAATCAGGAATTGATTCACAAAAAAGTATTGAATCAATTTTTTCAATCGCCTCCATCGCTGCCTGATGTGAATACACCACCGCTTCCAACAATGAATTGGACGCCAAACGGTTTGCACCATGCAATCCAGTTGATGAACATTCTCCAATCGCATATAATCTATTAATTGAACTTCTTCCTTTGCTATCTACCTTAATTCCTCCGCACATATAATGAGCAGCAGGAACAACAGGAATAAGATCTTTTGAGATATCAATACCGAGAGACAGACATTTTTCGTTGATATTCGGAAAATGTTTTATCAATTCGTTTTTGTCTAAATGGCGACAATCCAAATACACATAATCATCACCACGCGTTTTCATTTCGTTATCGATAGCGCGTGCAACAATATCTCTGGGAGCAAGTGATTTCCGCACATCATACTTCTGCATGAATTCTTTTCCATCGATGGTTTTTAAAATACCGCCAAATCCCCGCACAGCTTCCGAAATTAAAAAAGAAGGACTCTCCCCCGGATTAAACAATGACGTGGGATGAAACTGATAAAACTCCATTCCCTCTACCCGTCCTTTAGCACGATACACCATCGCAACTCCGTCACCGGTTGCAATCGTAGGATTGGTTGTAGTGCTATATACCTGCCCTGCACCACCGGTTGCCATCAGGATCGTTTTTGCTAAAATAGTTTCGATTTTATTATTACGCAGATTCAAAACATATGCTCCGTAACATTCAATGTCGGGAGTTCTGCTGTTTACTTCTTTCCCCAGATGATGTTGTGTTAAAATATCAATCGCAAAATGATGATCCAGGATTTCAATATTCGGATGTGTGTGAACTGCTGCCAAAAGAGCGCGTTCAATTTCATATCCGGTATTGTCTTTATGGTGTAAAATGCGATGTTCGGAATGGCCGCCTTCCTTTGCAAGATCATATTCTCCACTTTCAGTTTTATCAAACGTTGCTCCCCATGCAATTAACTCATTCACCCTTTCAGTTGATTCAGTGATTACCATCTTCACAATTTCTTCATCGCACATTCCATCTCCTGCTATCAATGTATCCTGAATGTGTTTATCAAAACTATCAGGACCATACATCACGGCTGCTATACCACCCTGCGCGTATTTGGTGTTACTTTCGTCTTCATTCGCCTTGGTGATCATACATACACTGCCATGCTGAGCGACTTTTAAAGCATAACTCAACCCGGCAATCCCTGAACCAATAATCAAAAAATCAATTCTTCTTTTCATAAACTCTTCCCAACTCTCCTTGAAAAAAAAGAAGAGGGTATTTTTTTAGTATCTTTGCAATTCAAAATTACTGAAAAGATGGACACACTCGTAAAAAAGCCAATTATCATATACGCAGAAAGCACACCGAATCCTTCTTCAATGAAGTTTGTTGCCAATCAACTTTTGGTGAACGATGGTGCTACAGCTCAATATCTAACAAAAGCAGAAACCAAAGGTTCGCCACTGGCTGCAAAACTATTTGAATTCCCTTTTGTAAAAGCTGTTTTCATGGCTGCTAATTTTGTTACCATAACAAAAATTGATTCCGTACAATGGGAAGAAGTAACATTAGAGTTGCGCGACTTTATCCGCATCTATATCAGTGAAGGCAAACCGGTAATAACCGAACTGCAAAAAACGGAAGTAGCAATTGACAATACCTTTACAGAGAAGAAAGAAGTATTTACTGAACATGCTGCTCCTACAACTGAAATTGAAGTGAAAATTGTGGAAGCATTGGAACAATATATCCGACCAGCTGTTGAAGGCGATGGAGGAAGTATTACTTTTAAAAGTTTTATTGATGGAGTTGTTACGGTACAACTGCGGGGTGCTTGCAGCGGTTGCCCTTCTTCCACCATTACTTTAAAAGCGGGCATCGAAGGCTTGTTAAAACGAATGATCCCTGAAGTAAAAGAAGTTGTTTCTGAAGCGGTATAAAAAAGTCAACAATTTATTTGAATAATATATTGGAACTAGTGATAGAAAAAAAGTCGCCTGAAAAATTTTCAGGCGACTTTTTTATTTTCAACTACTTCAATTTTTTTTTTAATTTTTCACAACCTTCTTCGTTACTATATTTTCGTTGGTTATTATTTGCAGATAATATATTCCCGCAGCTTGTTCCGTCAAACTGATTGTCGTTTTATTTTTTCCGGCAAGCGCATTTATCTGTTCAGCATAGATGATCTGTCCGGCTATATTCATTAAATTTATTTTTACATTCTCCGGTTTTTGAAGCAGGTACTCCATCGTAAGATCGTTAGATGTTGGATTCGGATAAATAGACAAAAGGATTGCTTTTTCATATTCAGATACCCCTACATCATTCACAGCAAATACAGCAGAAACGGTTGAGCATCCTAGTGCATTAAACACCTCTACATAATAATTGCCATTGGCAGTGAAATTGTAATTCTGACTTGTTGCACCGGGAATAGCGACACCATTAAAATACCACTGATAAGCAGTATAAGAAGGGGAACATATTAATGAATCTAACACTTCTGTTACAGAAGGCAATCCGGGATTTCCAAGAACTGTGATCATAACAGAATCTACATTTGTGCAACCGCCCGTTGCTGTCCCAACTACGGTGTAGGTTGTAGTAGATGTAGGTCCCGCAATTGGATTAGCAATATTCGGATCACTCAAAGAACCTGCAGGAGACCATACATAAGAAATACCACCTGTTGCCAATAAAGATGCATTGGTACTTAAACAAGTACTATCGTTCGGTCCGGCATCAATAGGCGGCAAACCAAAAACAGTTACCGTTTGAGTTGCGGTACTTGAGCAATCATTCCCATTTGTAACAGTAACGGAATATGTTCCCGAAACAGAAACGGTGATGGATGGCAATGTATCATTAATAGAAGTACTCCAAAGATAAGAACTCGCAAGTCCAGAAGTTAACGTTACAGAACCACCGGTACAAAAAGAAGTTGCACCACTAGGAGTGATACTCGGAGAAGGAAGCGGAACAACCGTTACAACAACAGTGTCTAAATCCGTACAACCATTAGCATTTGTAATAGCAACAATATAAGTGGTAGTGTCAGTCGGATTAGCGATTGGGTTTGCAATATTTGTAGCAGACAGTCCGATTGAAGGAGTCCATAAATAACTGACAGCGCCGGGAGCCGATGCATTTAATTGAACAGAACTACCGTTGCAAATGGACGTATCCACACCTGCATCTGACTTTAACTGACAGTATTTGATTGTTTCAAAATCTTCATTAGAGCCAGCGCCCTTACTTAAACCCGTAATAAAAACGTTACCGATCGCATCAACAGCAATTGCAGCTGCCTGATCCGTATTATTAGCAGTTCCATTGTATTTAGTGATCCATTCCTGTGTTCCGGCAGCATCATATTTGATAGTCAGGTAATCATTATTTGATCCGGATGAATAACTATAACCTGTAATGTATACATTTCCTGAAGCGTCAACAGCAAGAGCTTTTCCTTCGTCATATCCATTAGCGGCACCATTATATCTGGCTGTCCACTGACTTACTCCTGAATTATCATATTTAATGGTAAACGCATCCTCAGCCGTACTTCCTACTCCAACACTTTTCCCTGTAATATAAACATTCCCTGCAGCATCCAATGCGATTGCATTTGCCCGGTCATAATCATTACCGGTTCCATTGTAACGCACTTGCCATTGTTGCACCCCGGCAGAATTATATTTAACGGTTGCATAATCGTAATTGGTAAGAACAAGCGTCTGGCTGTATCCTGTAACGTAAACATTTCCGGAAGCATCAACAGCAATGGCACGAGCCTCATCGTAATTCGCGTCAGGGCTGTTATATTGGGTTGCCCACTGCTGAACACCTGCAAGATTGTATTTTAAAGTGATGTAATCAAAATCGGCAGCCACACTTTGAAAAGTATATCCGGTAACGTATGCTGTTCCGGTCAAAGAATCCACATAGATCGCGAAACCGGCATCGATTGAGGTTCCGACACCTTCAAAACGGTTTGCATATTGCTGAACACCGGCAGAATTATATCTTACAGTTGTGGCAGCACTATTAGTTCCGGCACCATCGCTGCTACCTGTAACGAATACATTTCCGACATTGTCAACATCTATATCCCACGCTTCATCTGTACCACCTGCAACATTTGTATAACGTGAAGCCCACTGCTGAACACCTGTAGAATTATATTTTACGGTCGCATAGTCATAACCCGTACCTGCACCTCCATAACTCCAGCCGGTAACATATACATTTCCAGAAGGGTCAACAGCAACGGCATGTGCTTCGTCTAAGCTGTTACCGGTACCATTGTATTCGGTTCTCCAAATTTCGGTACCAACTGCGTCATATTTTATAGTAACATAATCGAAATTACCACTTACCCCTTGTCCAAGTCCGGTTACATAAACATTTCCAGCCGCATCCATTGCCATGTCTTCTGCCCGATCGATATTAGTCCCCGCGCTTGAATAACGTGTTTGCCATTGAATATTAATTTGGGCATTTACCGCCTGAAATGAAGCTCCGGAAATGAAAATGGATAAGAGTACTTTTTTCATGCTGAATGTGGAATAAATTTAGTCAAAACTAAGCTTTTTTATTATAAATATGACATTCTGGCCTACAAAAATTTGTCACAATAAAAATTTTATTACATTTACAGTCCGTAATTTATAGTCACGACTAAACATTAAAATTTAATGAAGAATCGAATAGTACTCCTTTTAGCTTTTGTTTTCTTTCTGTCACTTGCATCAAATGCTACTCACATTGTTGGTGGATCATTGACTTATGAGCAATTAGGTGGATCTACCTATCGTGTAACATTAAAACTATACCGCGACTGTAAAGCTGGGAGTGCAGCATTCCCAAGCCCTGTTACAATTGAAGTAAGAAGGAGTTGCGGAACAGTTGCTCTTGCAGACATTGTAATTCCTTTCCCTGGAGCAAGTCTTGTTCCTCCAAATATTGATACATGCGCAGTTAATCCGGGGATTTGTCTTGAAGAGGCGATCTACACAAAAGTAGTAAGCGGTTTGCCTCCGACTGCTGGCGGATATGATTTATATTTCCAATATTGCTGCCGTAACTCAACATTACTGAACATCGTTGCTCCTTTATCAGCCGGGGAAACATGGTATGCACACATTCCTGACAACGGAGTTGTAATTTCAAATAGCAGTCCGAAATGGGTAAAACCACCTCCTGTATTTGTTTGTCAGGGTAACAATATGTATGTTGATCACAGCGCTACTGATGCAGATGGTGATTCACTTGTTTATTCATTATACACGCCATACAGCGACTTGGCGGTTTCATGGCCTGGATGTGTTTTTTCGACACCAACAGTAACATGGACAAGTACCTATGGAGCGAATAACCCTTTAGATGCTGCAACTCCGGGATCATTAACCGTTAGTTCATCCGGTATCCTCAATGGAGTACCACCAATTTTAGGTCAGTTTGTTGCCGGTGTTAAGTGCGAGGAATGGCGTAATGGTGTTAAGATCGGAGAAATTTTACGTGACTTTCAATTCAACGTTGTGAACTGTCCCCCACTTGCTGTTGCTAGTTTCAACTCCAGTGGAGCATGTAACGGTACAACAATAACATTTAACAATACAACTTCACCCGCGGCAAACTCCTACTTATGGGATTTTGGTGACGCATCACCCACATCAACACTAACAAGCCCTACTCATACTTATCCCGCACTTGGAAGCTATACAGCAACGCTGATCATTAACAGCGGAACCCCTTGTGCCGACACACTAACACAAGCAGTAAACATCTCTATTCTGATCTCTGATTTCATTAGTGATGCTCCTGAATGTCAAGGGTTACCTGTAGTATTCACTGACACATCCTCTGTAGATCCGAGCAGCTCGATCACCAATTGGGACTGGAATTTTGGCGATGGCTTTACATCCACATCACAGGATCCTACACACATTTACAATGCCGGAGGTTCATTCAACGTAAGCTTAATTACGACATCTGCAGCAGGTTGTAAAGATACGATCATTTATCTGGTGAACATCCAAGGATCACCTATTGCAAATGCAGGTGGCGATACGATCAGCTGTACAAATAATTCTACTATCACTTTGGGTGGAACGATCCTGAATGCCGGTGGCGGACAATGGATCGGTAGTTTAGGAAGTATTTTTACTCCTGGAAGCACAACACTCAACGCAACATATACACCATCTGCTGCTGCAGTAGCAAGCGGAACCGATACACTTTTACTTCTTACAACCAGCAATGCGCTTTGTCCGGCTGATACAGATCAGGTGATCATCAGTTTCTATGCTGGACCAACCGTAAATGCAGGAGCAGATATTTTTGTATGTAAAGATACTGCCAGCGTTCCTCTTTGCGCAACTGTTACAGTTGCTTCCGGTGGAACATGGGCATCTACGGGCACAGGAACGTTTTTATTCCCTTTGAGCACATTGTGCAACGAATATCAGCCAAGTACTGCAGACACAATTGCAGGATCTGTCATTCTCTATTTAGAATCTACCGGCAATGGAAATTGTATTGCCTCGAGCGACTCGACCTTGGTAACGTTTACTGCTACTCCGATTTCATTAATCACATCCGGTAACAGCGCATGTGCCAGCAACCCCATTGGGATAATAGCTACAGTTACGACCGGAAATGGAATTTGGACAAGCTCAGGAAGCGGAATATTTGCTCCAAGCGATACAACACTTAACGGTGCATATATACCAAGTGCAGCAGATGACCTTGCAGGAAATGTTACGTTGATCTTTACCTCTACCAACAATGGCGGTTGCCGTTCAAACGCTGATACTATCAATGTTACAATTATTCCTTCACCAACAGCGGCTTTCAACAGCATAAGCGCTTGTCCGCAAGATACCGTTACTTTCACAGACGGATCAACAACATCAACTGGTACAATTGTTAATTGGGACTGGAATTTTGGAGATACAGGAACAAGTACACTAGAAGATCCGACACATATTTATGGTACAGGCGGACCTTTCAACGTATCATTAATTGTTACCTCGAGCAATGGCTGTGTTGATACCTTAACACAAGTTGTAAACGTTTTCGAAAAACCGGTTGCTAATTTTAATGCCAATGGAATTTGTCTGGATGACGGAACACTTTATACCGACATGTCAACAGTTGGAGGTGGTGCAACCATTGCATCGTGGATTTGGAACTATGGAGATTCGAGCACAAACGGAACTGTACAAAATCCGAATCACAACTTCCCTTCTGCAGGATCCTATACTACTTTATTAATTGTACAGTCATCACAAGGTTGTATTGATTCTATCTCACAGGCAGTAACCGTATTACCCGGACCTGGAGCGAATTTTACAGCCGATGATTTTACAGGAAATGTAAATCAGACAATTGGATTTTCCGACCAATCGACAAACGGTGCTATTTCCTGGTTTTGGGATTTTGGTGATTCATCAATAGATTCAACTTCAACCTTGCAAAATCCGACTCACATTTACGGAGCAGGTGGTTTTTATGACGTATGCTTAATTGTTACGGACATCAATGGTTGTACCGACACCATTTGCAGAACAGAGATCATTTCAATGCCACCGGAAGTTCCAAGCGGATTTACTCCGAATGGCGATGGAGAGAATGACATTTTCTATGTGTATGGCGGGCCGTTTAAAAAACTGGATTTCAGAATCTACAACAGTTGGGGTGAATTGATTTTCGAGTCAAGTGAGCAGGCAAAAGGTTGGGATGGCAAACGGAACAACATTGATCAGGCTATAGGCGTATATGTTTATACCGTTATCGGGACAACCGAAGATGATAAGGAATACAAGTTATCCGGAGATGTTACTTTGTTACGTTAATATTTAAAAATAGAGAAGATAATAGTTTCATGAAAAACTTTTTAAATAGCTCATTCATCAATTCATCGAACAGCATTTTACTCGGACTGATATTATTATTGTCCGTAAAAGTTGCTAAGGCGCAGGATTTTCACTTATCGCAATACGATGCACCACCCATGTTTCTGAATCCGGCTATGACCGGAATGTTTGACGGGAAATACCGTATTCATGCGCACTACCGTACTCAATGGATGGCGGTTGCAACAAAACCTTATACAACAACAGGAATTTCATTCGATATGCCTGTAAAAAAATTTGGAATCGGTGTGCAGGTTTTTAATTATCGAGCCGGTGCAGGAAGTTACAATGCATTTAGTGCTTTATTATCTGTTGGATATGATGTTGTTTTTGATAAACAAAAAAATCATCATTTGGCACTTGGGATCCAAGGTGGTATTGTTCAAAAAAGCGTGAATGTTGATCAGCTTTCTTTTGGAAATCAATACACAACAAACAACGGTGGGGGATTTGATACAGGATTACCAAGTGGTGAATCGTTCAGCAATTCTAATTTTATGATCCATGATATCAATGCTGGTGCATTGTATTATTATGCAAAAGATAATTCAAGGCTTAATCCTTTTGTAGGATTTTCTGCTTTCCATTTAACGCAGCCTACTGAAACATTTTTTGCCTCTTCAAACAAACTGCCATTGCGTTATTATGTTCACGGAGGTGTGAAAGTAAACATTAACGAAAAAGTACAGTTGCTGCCTAAATTCATTTATATGAAACAGATCAACGATCAGGAATTTACAGCAACCTTGTTGTTGCATTATTTCCTGAAAAGTTCTGACACGTATATTATCTTCGGACCAACCTACAGAAATAAAGATGCAGCGATTATTGAAGCCGGATTAAAAAAAGGCAAATACACCGCCCGTATCAGTTATGATATCAACACATCAAAATTAAAAGAAGTATCAAACCACCGCGGAGGTTTTGAAATTTCATTGACCTATGTTGCTCGCAGAAGCAAACCTAACCCATTAGCTAATTGTCCAAGATTGTAGTTATGAGAAGCGTGAAACATATTATTGCACTATTATTTCTGTTGTCAACCATAACTTCTTTTGCTCAAAGTAAAAGGGAATGGATCGAATATGCCGACATCGCATATAAAAATGGAGATTACAAAACAGCAATTGCTTTTTATTTAAAAGTGATCGACAAAGCTACTTCTGTTGACTTAACACGTCCTTATGAAGCAAAACCATACATTGCTCCTCCCAAAAAAAACAAAGACAGTACAAAAGCTGCCAAAGACACACTTAAAACGGAAGTATCATCCGATCCGACAGAACAATATGTGATTCACCAGATAGCAGACAGTTACCGCCTAAACAGTGATTATGCAAATGCTGAGATCTGGTTTAAAAAATCGGTTGATAATAAACCTGCAGATTATCCGTATGAAAAATTTTGGCTAGGTGATGCTTTAATGAAAAACCAACGTTATCCTGGTGCTGCTTTTAATTTTGAATCAGTGATGACAGATGCAGAAGGAAAAGATTCTGCTATGTTCAAGATGGCTAAATTGAAAATTGCTGGCTGTTATTTAGCAACGGACACGAGCAATATCAAAACGGGTGTTACCATTTCAAAACTGGATTCTATTTTCAACGCAGGAACGGCAAGTTTTGCTGTAAACTATTATGGCGATGCAAATACTATTCAGTTTACAACTGCTCGTGAAGGAAATACAATTCTTGATCCAAAAAAACAAGATCCAAAATATGTTTGTGATATTTATACTCTTAAAAAAACAAACAATGGATGGAAAGAATTGAGTAAAGTATCCGGACCTGCAAATACAGAAATGCATGAAGGTGCCGGGTTCTTAACCCTTGACAGAAGTAATTATTTTTTCACACGCTGGTCAACAACAAACAAAAACGAATGCTCTATTTTTCTTTCTAAATTAATGAATGATAAATGGCTTGGTGCTGAAAAATTAAATGATTATGTTAATCTAGCAGGCTATAAAACAATGCATCCGTCTTTATCTCCGGATGGAAGTATTTTATATTTCTCTTCTAACCGTCCGGGTGGTTTTGGGAAAATGGATCTTTGGTATGTAAATTTGGATGATGATAGCCGACCTACAGGGCCGCCAATCAATATGGGTTCGCTGTTTAATACTCCTGAAGATGAAGTAACTCCATTTTTTCATTATTATACGTC
>JBILYL010000227.1:0-5039 GCA_044377775.1 Bacteroidia bacterium | reverse complement strand
TCCACCGAGGTGAGAAATATTACCTCCTATATTATCATAGGAAGCAACATTCAATACATCAATAAAAATAACAAATAAAGCAACATAAATTAATTTTACCGGACCGATAAACATCATATTCATATTTACATTAGGGATGAGAGTTGCAGTTGCAACTATAATTGCAGTAACACCGGCAGACGCTCCGATCATTGGCGCCCCAATGAAAGGGTGAAAAGGAGGTATAGCTGTAAATAAAATTATTGTAAGTAAGGCTCCCGTAATTCCACCCAGCAAATAAAGGGGAATCAGTTTTTTAGAATTGGTGTAGTTTATGAAAAGTTGTCCAAACCAGTAAAGTGTGATCATGTTCCAGAAAATATGCATCAAAGAAAAATGAGTGAACATATACGTGATAAGCGTCCATGGTTTTTGAAGTAAGCCTCCGAAACTCAATGAAATTGAAAGATTGTCTTTGATGAATTCTTCAATAAAAACAAAAATTCCCGACTCGCCACTTAAAAATGTGATGATGCGGAAAATACTGACAAACAAAAACAGAGCAACGTTGATAAGGATCAGTCGCGTGATAGGGTTTCCACTTCTGAATTTTGATTTAAAATCTTCTGCTAACGGATTTGCCATAACTAATAAAAACGGTTATTCTGCTTTTGCCAGAATTTAATTAAAATAAAACCAAAAAGCATTCCGCCAAGGTGTGCAAAATGAGCAACATTATCAGTCGGACTGTTTGCAATACCGGAAAATAATTCCATTGCGCCATAAAGAATCACAAACCATTTTGCTTTGATAGGGATGGCGAAATAGATGTAGAGCATAGTGTTTGGGAATAACATTCCAAATGCAAGTAAAATGCCGAATACGGATCCGGATGCCCCAACAACAACTGGTGCATTTAAAAAATCAGCTTTAAATAGATGCATATAATCAACGGTGATCCGAAGTGCTTCTGAATAATTTTGGGATTCAATTGCTTGATTATAAAAAGTAGGAATTGTTTCATTAAAATGATTCAACATTTCAATATTCGAAAATTTCAGATGTTCTGAATCTAAAAATGCCTGAAAAGATTCCAGCGATGGATTGGAAATATAAGCGTTGATTACATTTAATGTTGGTTGAACCTGAAAATATACAACTGCATAATGGCAAACAGCAGCGCCAATTCCTGTGATCAAATAATAGGTCAGAAAACGTTTTGGACCCCATAAATTTTCAAGTGTGTTTCCAAACATCCATAAAGCAAACATGTTGAAAAATAGATGCATAAATCCTCCGTGCATAAACATGTAGGTGATCAGCTGATAGGGCTGGAATTTTTCAGAAAACGGATAGTGCAAGCCTAATTTGTCTTCCAGATTAATTCCCATATTTGTCATTGCGAGTGTAGCAAGGAAAAACAATCCATTGATGATCAAAAGATTTTTTACTACCAATGGAAGATAACTGAAACTGTTGGGGCGATTTTGTTGAAATGACATGCTGCTACTGATAACGAATTAAAACGAATTTACTTTTCTAAGTGTCCTGATTATATAAACTCCAGGAGTCCTTTAATGTTTTTGTCTGTGAATTATATTTGTTACATCACCATTATTAATTTTCTATTTCTTGAACCGTTTATCAAGATCATCACTGGAAAAAGTCGTAATTGTTGGTTTTCCACCCGGTGTGCTGTAGGGCATCCTGCAAGCAAAAAGTTCATCAATGATCGTATGCATTTCTTCCTGCGTCAGCGATTTCCCTGATTTAATAGCAGTACTACGAGCCATCGACCGCGCTAAATTCTCTCTTTTATCTGACTTTAATTCTAATAAATTCTGTTTGTAGTTCTCCAATAATCCTTCCAATAATTTTACAGAATCAAATGCTGACGTATCGGCAGGAACACCATGAATGACGTATGTGTTTTTGCCAAATTCACTGATATCGAATCCGATCGTTTGAATTTCGGAGTGCAATTCTTTCACAAGTTCAAAGTCGGGAGTGTTCAATTCAATAGTTTTTGGGAAAAGTTCTTGTTGTGTAGCCGATTTGTTCTTTTCGAAACCATCCAAAATACGCTCATATAAAATACGTTCATGAGCCCCTTGTTGGTCAATCACCATAAATCCGGTCTTGATGTGAGTTAAAATGTATTTATTATGTAACTGGTAAGTTAGTTTTTTATTGCTTTCGTGAAGATCATTGTCCCAATCGGTATTAATTGTTTGTTGGCTTTCTTCTTCTTTTTTTATTTCAAAAGCCAGTTGATTGTCTGCATGTCTACTATATAATTTTTCCCAATTGCTTTTATTGGAAAGTTCTCTTTCAGCACCGGGTATCTTATCCGTTTTAAACGGGTTATAATTCTCGTCTACTTTTATAGTGGGTTGTCTGTATATTCCATCAACAGGTTTAAGCGGCATGTTATATAAATGAGCTTCCTGATCGAAATCCAGACTAGGGGATATGTTGAATTGTCCGAGTGATTTTTTTACTGTAGAACGTAAAAACGCATAGATCGCTTTTTCGTCTTCAAATTTAACTTCGGTTTTTGTGGGGTGAATATTAATATCAATAGTTTTAGGATCCACATCCAGCATTAAAAAGTAAGAAGCAAAGCTATCATTGGGAAGTAATTGTTCGAAAGCGGATTGAACAGCATGATGTAAATAGCCATTCTTGATAAAGCGTTTGTTTAAAAAGAAAAATTGTTCACCCCGGGTTTTTTTAGCAAAGTCGGGTTTGATCACAAACCCTTTAATCTTTACAATGCCGGTGTTTTCTTCTACAGGAACTAGTCTTGTATTGTAAGAATTGCCAAAAAGTCCCATTAATCGCTGCTTTAATGTACCCGGTTCCAAATGAAAAACTTCGGTATTATTGTGATGCAGACTGAATGCAATATTCGGGTTAGGAATACTCACCCGGTGAAATTCATCGATGATATGGCGCAGCTCAACTGAGTCGGTCTTTAGAAAATTCCTTCTGGCAGGAACATTGTAAAATAAGTTCTTTACAGCGATGGAGGTGCCTTCTGCACAATTTACGGCTTCCTGATGTTTGATCTCACTACCTTCAATATCTATTCGGACGCCTATCTCATCGCCAATTCGTTTGGTTTTTAATTCAACTTGAGCAATTGCGGCAATAGAAGCAAGCGCTTCGCCTCTGAAACCCATTGTGCGGATCGCAAACAGGTCATCCGACTTTTTGATCTTGGAGGTAGCGTGGCGCTCAAAACTCATGCGGGCGTCCGTTTCGCTCATGCCACAGCCGTTATCGATCACTTGAATTAAGGTTTTTCCTGCATCCTTAACGATCAGCATTATTTTTGAACCACCTGCATCCAATGCATTTTCCATCAATTCCTTAACAGCGGAAGCTGGTCGTTGAACCACTTCCCCAGCGGCAATTTGATTGGCGACCGAATCGGGTAAAAGATGAATAATGTCTGTCATAATGGGCGAATGACTACAAAAATAATACTAAATTATCGAATAAAAGCGGCTGAAAGCAGGAATGATAGACTTGTCACAGGCTGATTGCCGTAAGTGCTTTATTGGTAAGTATTTGAGGAGGGAAATGCTATATTTTAGTTTTCAACACATCCCATAAATTGATGCCGAACCACTGATGCAGGTAAATTATAAAAAGAATTCCGAAAATTAAAGCGAAAGAAAATAGTAATCCGATTGTCTTTCCAAAAGAATTGCTTCCTGAAACCAAAACACGTGCAACTAATATTTCAACTTTCGAACTCATATAGCTGTATGCCGGAACCAATATGAATACCAGAGTAAGCATTGCAATTCCTGTAAACTTATAGGGATTAATTCCTGTTTTGTAATTGATAATATAATTGGTAATGAAGCCGGTAAGCAGATTTAGCGTCAAAACGCTGATCATTAATACCATAAGATTAAACAACTTTTTATACATCCGCTTTACATTTTATATACAAAACTGCTCAAAACTACGTTATCGGGGAATGTTGTTTCGTTTTTCAATTAACATTGTTTCGTTGAAAAGTAAAAGTGAATAAAAGGAATGACGCATTCTTACACGGTAACTTAGCATCATAATTGCAAGGCTTTTACATATCAAAATTAATTCTCTGAATGAAAAAAATCATCTTCACTATATTTTCTCTTTTTGTTTTTATCTCTATTAGTTTTGTCACTAAAACAATTAAACAAGATCCCCCTTTTTATTCTTCTAATACACGTTGGGCTGATTCTGTTTTTAAAACATTGAGTCCGGACGAACGTATTGCACAGTTATTTATGGTGGCCGCTTATTCCAATAAAGAAAAGGCACATGTGAAAGAAGTGAAGGACTTGGTAGATAAATATAAAATAGGCGGATTGATTTTTTTTCAGGGAGGCCCTGTTCGTCAGGCAATGTTGGCAAATTGCTATCAATCCTGTTCAAAAGTTCCATTGTTAATTTCAATTGACGGTGAATGGGGATTGGCGATGCGATTGGATAGTACAACAAAATTCCCTCGTCAAATGACTTTAGGTGCGATACAAAATGATTCGTTGATCTACGATATGGGTGTCGAAATTGCCCGTCAGACAAAGCGTATGGGAATGCAGATAAATTTTGCTCCGGATATTGATATTAATAATAATCCGCTTAATCCGGTGATCGGCAACCGCTCTTTCGGAGAGAACAAAAACAATGTTGCAAAAAAAGGAATGATGTACATGAAGGGGATGCAGGATAATAAGGTGCTGGCATGTGGAAAACATTTCCCAGGGCATGGTGATACGGATAGTGATTCTCATAAAACATTGCCTACTATAAAATCCAGTCGCGCCCGGTTAGATACCTTGGAATTGTATCCTTTTAAAGAATTGATTGCGCAAGGATTAGGGAGTATGATGGTTGCACATTTAAGTATTCCTGCTTTGGATACGACACCCAATCAGGCGTCTACGCTCACAAAAAGTATTGTTACAGGTTTATTGAAGGATACTTTAGGTTTTAAAGGGTTGATCTTTACAGATGCACTTAACATGAAAGGTGTAAGCAAGTTTTATAAGCCGGGT
>JBILYL010000030.1:0-14960 GCA_044377775.1 Bacteroidia bacterium | reverse complement strand
ATAATTGGATTGATATTTTACCATTAGCAGGCGCACAAGAAGTTCGTTTTCTTGCGGATGATAATACAGTAGGTTCATTTCCAGTAGGTTTTCCATTTCATTACTATTGGTATGATGTCTCTCAATTTTGGATTGGCTCAAATGGATATCTTGGATTTACAAATGGGCAGATTTCTGCTCCGTTCGGAATGATCCCGAATGTGGCCGGAGCTCAGAATTTCTTAGCAGCAATGGCATGTGATCTATTGTTTGACATTTCAAATACAGCTAAATGCTGGAGATATACAAATCCATCCAGTGACACATTAATTGTTTCATGGTTAGATGTTCCTTTTTATGATGCAACAATTCCTGCTGGATCGGGATCTAACACTTTTCAAATAATTTTAAGTGCGGTTGACAGTTCTATAACGTATCAATATAAAGTTCAAACAGGTGTTCCTGCTGCAGGAACAAATCTGGTTATTGGTATCGAAAATAATTCAGGAAGCATTGGTTTACAACATTCAATGAATGTGTTTCCTCCTGTAAACTATGCTATAAAATATTCCTATCCGAGTAATACAACATTTGTTGTAAATGATGCTTCAACGGCATACAACGATAACATAGAAACTGGTGGTTTATTTCTTTCTAAGAATGGCAATTCATTCACGATGAAAACAAACATTAAAAATACCGGGAATCAAAACTTGCCGTCATACAATGTTTTTTCAAGAGTTCTTAATTCTGTTGGAGCAACTGTTGTTTCTGACAATAAGATGAGTTTAGCGTCAACTCCCGGTCAGTCAGAAAACATTACGATGACCAATGTTTTTAATCCGACAACAGCAGGAACGTTTCGATATGTTACAAATACTCAGTTAGCGGGTGATGCAACTCCAAGCAACGATCAGAAAATTCAGGAATTGGTGGTGTTGGATACAACAGTCGCTTCAATTCGTCTTTCTTATGATAACGGAGTAGAGGCAGGTTTAGGTGGTTTAAATTGGACAGGTGGTTCCGGTGGAGCAGCCATCTATTATGTTCCTCCTTTTTATCCTGCAAAAGTTACTGATCTTTACACATTTATTGTTGCTAACCCAATGTCTGTTGGTTATTCAATGGTTGTATACGATGATAACGGATCAGCAGGTGCTGCCGGATCAAAACTAGATTCAATATATGTTGCTCCTGGCTCCGTATTTACTTCAACATGGAACACGATTGCCTTAACAACGGCTCTTACTATTCCTTCCGGAGGTTTATACATTGCCTGGAAAATGAATGGGGATGGTTTAACACTCGGACAAAATCAAGTTCCACCTTTTTCAAACAGAGTTTTTGAAATATTAGGAAATACTTGGGCTACCTATCGTTACAGAGAAACAGAAGATCTTATGATCAATATCGGAATTGAAAAGATTCCGGTTTCAGGTGCGGGTATTCATGAGAGTGAATTGGGTAATTATTTTGGTAATTTTTATCCGAACCCTTCTTCTGATATGGCTTCCATCAATTATGATATTCCATTTAATGTTAAGAATATCGTTTATCAATTATTTGATGTTCAAGGTAAACTGATCACGATTTCTGCTGCTGACGTTCAGTCGAATAGTGGAAAGTTGAATGTACGTGTAAGTAATCTGAATGCAGGTATATACACTTGCAAAATAATTGTTGATGGTGATGTTTTGGTGAGAAAATTAGTGATCGCTAAATAGCAAATCATTGTTTTGAGAAAAGGCGTTCTTGTGAAAGAACGCCTTTTTTTATTTTAGCGCATCAATAACTGAATCAATGTTTTTTGCTTCTGGAAAAAAAGATACTATTTTTTGAAGCACTTCGTCAACTATTGAATCAGGGCATGAAGCGCCACTTGTTAAAATAATATCAATAGTCTCCTTTAAAGGTAGAAAATCTATCGTATGAAGATGTTTCTGATGTGAAAAATCAAAATGATTGATCTCGTTTTTGGAAATGATCTCCTTTGCCGAAGAAATAAAATAGGTTGGAAGATTTTGTTCACAAAGTTCAACAATGTGTGATGTGTTCGAACTGTTGTATCCGCCAACGACAATTGCAAGATCTGCTTTGTTTTTTAACAAACCAAGTGTTGCCTCTTGGTTTTCATTTGTAGCATAGCACAATGTATCCCGCGTATCAGCAAAATGTTTCGTCAGATCGGCAGAACCAAATTTATCCGCCATTATGTTTTTGAAAAAATCTGCTATCTCTTGTGTTTCAGTCGCTAACATTGTTGTTTGATTGATCACACCAACTCTTTCAAGGTGAATTTCCGGATCAAAATTGTCAGAATATTTTCCTTTGAAAATTATATTAAACTCTTCTGTTGTGATATTTCCAAGAATAAAGCCGCCCAACACCCTGGATTCTGTTATGTCTTTTACGATTATTGAAGGAGCATTCTTTTCACTTCTTGAAAATGTTGCACGGGTTTCTTCATGATTAAATTTTCCATGGATAATGATCGTATAGTTATCTTCTCCGAGTTTTTCAGATTTTTTCCAAACTCTTTCTACAAAGGGGCACGTTGTGTCATATTTTCGGACTTCAATTCCGATTTCGTTCAATTCCGCTTCAATTTTTAATGTAGTACCAAATGCTGGAATAATTACAATGTCGTTTGACGTCAATTCAGTGAAAGGAATGATCTGATTTCCTGAAGTATCCATTAGGAATTTTACACCCCTGTTCAGCAAATCATTATTTACATCAGGATTGTGGATCATCTGACTCAATAAGAATATTTTCTTGTCAGGATTTTCCTCTATGGCTTTGTATGAAATTTCAATTGCATTTTCAACACCATAACAAAAACCGAAATGGCGGGCGATATGAAAGCGGATAGGACCAAAATCGAGAATCGTAGGATTGAAATCCTTTTTACGTGGATCATTGATCTTCCGTATCTCCTTTACCTTGGAAATAACAAGACTTTTGTAAAAGTCAGGAATATTGAAGTTCTTCATTGGATAACAAAATTAAGAATTTATTTCTACTCCGATTCAATAATCTGCTTTGCAATAAATGCCGCTTGTGTTCGTATTTCGGGAACAGCAGTTGTTTCCCAGAGTACCCCGCGTAGTAATGAACCTAAAGCAAATATGTCATTTGATTCTTGGTGATCGTCATAAAGAACCTGACCTGAAATTTTCGTTTTGATCCCCATATTCAAATTATCAGAAAGGATCATTTTTTTCTTTAATAAATTCACAACCAATTCATCTTTTAACTCTCTGTAATTTGTTTGAGGACCTGTACAATTAATAACTCTGCCAACAGTCAGTTCTCGAAGCGTTGAGTTTTTCCTTAATCGGATGAAAACACGAATTACGTTTTCTTTTTCATGGATGTCTGAAATTCGGCCACCAATTATTTCCAATCGCCCTTCTTCTTGCAGTTTAATTATTTCATTATGAGTAGAAACGGGGAGTCTATGTCTAGCAATTCCCCAAATATGTCTGATGTGAGAAATGAATTGCTGCTTTTCTTTTTCTGAAAAGTTTATCCATATTTTCTGAACATGTGGCCGTAAAGAATCTACAACACCTCTCCAGGAGATGTTTTTCGATTCGGCTTTTTTGAAATGCATTCTTACCGTTTGAAATATTTCCAGTAAACTTTGTCCGCTGATTTCGTGGTAAAAATCAGGATATTTCTCTGTATTTCTATGAGGTGCGGGAGTATGTCCTCTTGGAGAGACGACAAAAAAATGACCTTTAAATCCTGTTTTTTTTAATGTCAATACACAATCAATCATTGTTAAACCCGTACCTATCAATAATATACTTTTTTCAGGACTTACGTTTTTCGAATAGGCAGGATTCCACGGATCTTGAAAATAGTTGTCGCTCTTAAAAAAATCATCAGAATTTGATTTTGGTGAGGAAGGAGGGAAATTCCCTAATGCTAAAATGATTTTTTCGGCAATAATATTTCTGCCGCTGCTTAATAACACAGAGTATTGATTTGTTTGTTTTATTATGTCGATTGCAAGCGAATCGATTATTTCTAATTGCTTATTTGAGATATATGAATTAAATGTTTCTGAAATATACTTCCCATATACTATACGTGGCTGAAATGTCTCCGAGATGTTTTCAGCAGGAAAGTCATTTGCAATTAACCAATCGGTGAAATGATCCGGGAGAAGAGGGTAGATGCTCATTTTTCCGGCAGTAACATTTAATAAATGCTCAGGATCCTCCGTATTGTATGCAACTCCGAGTGCCGTTGGATGTTTCGTATTGATGATTTTTACAAGAACCTCTTTACTGATGTCAAGTAATTGTATTGCCGATAAAATTCCGCTTAATCCACCGCCAATAATGATTATTGTTTTCATTCTAATTACAAAATTAAGAATTTAGCAGGTCATTAAAAATGATCTTTGTCGGTTTTATGAACAATTAAATGTGGATGCAATGTTTAATTAAACCATACGAAGTTAAGATTACTAAAGTATTTTTGTAGTGATGAAAACAAAACGCCCTTTAATTTTAGTCACAAACGATGATGGAATAACAGCCCCTGGTATTGCGACACTTGTTGACGTAATGAAAACATTAGGAGATGTGGTAGTAGTAGCTCCCGATAAACCGCAGTCCGGTATGGGCCATGCAATTACCATTAATTCGACTTTGCGTATTAATAAAGTAAATATTTATGGTGTAAAAGAGGAGTACAGCTGCACCGGAACTCCTGTTGATTGCGTAAAAATTGCAATCAATAAAATTTTAAAACGCAAACCTGATCTGGTGGTATCCGGCATTAATCACGGTTCTAACATGTCTATAAATGTGATCTACTCTGGTACTATGTCTGCCGCTGTTGAAGGTGCAATTGAAAGTGTGCCTTCTATAGGATTTTCTTTATTGAACGAATCAATTGATGCAGACTTTTCCGCATCTAAAAAAATCGTAAAGATCATTGCTAAACAGGTGCTTGAGAATGGTTTGCCAAAAGGAGTTTGTCTGAACGTTAATATCCCAAAAGTAAAATCAGATGAAATAAAAGGTATTAAAGTTTGTCGACAAGCGAAAGCGAATTGGGTGGAAGAGTTGGATGAAAGAAAAGATCCTTCAGGAAAGTCATATTTCTGGCTGACAGGGAGGTTTGAGAATTATGATAAAGGGAAAAAAGATACGGATGTTTGGGCGCTTGAAAATCAATATGTATCTATCGTACCAACTCAATTCGATATGACTGCACATGATTCGATAAAGGTAATTTCAAAATGGAAATTTTAAATATCAAAAAATGAAAAATGTTGATTGGGATCAAACTTGGGTGGGACTTGTAATCGGATTTGCTACTCCTGTTTTAGTATATATACTCTATTATTTTTTCGTTTATGATACAGGTTTAAGGAGCATGAATGTGAGTTTATGTGTTGCAAGCAATTTGATCCCCTTTTATTTTTATCAGAAACGTGAGAAATACAATGGCCTGAAAGGGGTACTCATTTCCACATTTATTTGGGCCGGTTTGGTTGTCTTTTTGAGTTTTTTTACAAATTATTTACGCATCGGCTAAATGGACTACTACATTATAGCAGGAGAAGCGTCAGGTGATTTGCATGCTTCAAACCTGATCAAATCATTGAAGACGTTGGATGCAAATGCTTCCTTCCGCTGTTGGGGTGGTGATCTGATGAAATCGCAAGGTGCTGAAATTGTGAAACACTACCGTGATCTTGCTTTTATGGGATTCACTGAAGTGCTGATGAATCTCCGTACTATTTTTAAAAATATTGATTTCTGTAAAAAAGATCTGCTAGATCACAAGCCGGATGTTCTTGTCCTGGTTGATTATCCAGGTTTTAATTTGCGCATTGCTGAGTTTGCAAAAGCAAATGGAATAAAAGTTTTCTACTATATTTCTCCTCAGGTTTGGGCATGGAAACAATCACGCGTTCATAAAATTAAAAAGGTAGTTGACAAAATGTTTGTGATCTTGCCCTTCGAAAAAGAATTTTATCAGCGCTTTGATTATGAGGTAGATTTTGTCGGACACCCTTTACTTGATGCCGTAGCCAATTATGCCGGTGAATCTGATTCACTGGGCGTGGAAACGGTAAAACCTATAATTGCACTTCTGCCTGGCAGTAGAAAGCAGGAGATCGCCACAATGCTTCCCTTGATGCTTTCCATGCGCGTTCATTATCCCGATCATCTTTTTGTAGTTGCTGGTGCTCCCTCTCAGACAAAAGAATATTATAATACATTTTTTTCTGGGGAAAATGTAAAAATTGTATTTGGTCAGACCTATCAATTACTTCAAAAGTCACAAGCTGCATTGGTTACTTCTGGCACAGCAACGCTTGAAACCGCATTGTTCGGAGTGCCTGAAGTTGTTTGTTATAAAGGAGGGAAAATTTCTTATACGATCGCCAAGCAGTTGATCAAGGTAAAATACATTTCATTGGTAAACCTTATCATGGATAAAGAAATTGTAAAGGAGTTGATACAGGATGAATTAAATGAGAAAAATTTAAAGATTGAACTAGATAAATTATTAGTATCTGAAACGAGAAATAAATTATTGGCTGACTATGCTGAATTAAAAGCAAAATTAGGTGGTTCCGGAGCTTCTCAAAAAACAGCTGAATTAATGATCAAGTATTTATCACAAGATCTTTCAAGGGATGGACAGCGTATCTCTTAATTAGTGCAATCAGAAATGAAAAAATACAAATTTCTACTTCCTCTTTTACTGGTATTTTCGTTATCGATGCATGCTGCGTCAATAAATGTTCGAATTCTTACTACGAAGGTGATTAAGTCATTTATATTCTCTCCAATTATTGGAACTTACGATGTATATGGCGATGGTGTGCTGCTTGCAAATAGTGAAGTTCCTGGTATTTTTCAAATGACAATCGAGAATGATTCAATCATTTTGAAAACGTTCGAAAAAACGATTGGAAAATACGCAACTCTTAAAATGATTTCGAAACAGACTGATGGAACCTTTAAAATAAAATCGGTAATACCGGAAGGGAAAGTTCGCACTTATGAGGATAATTTATCGGTTGGTTTAGTTGTAGATAAAAAACAGTTTATGCTCATCAATAAAGTAGAGATTGAAAAATACATTGGCGGTGTTGTTGAGTCGGAATCGGGCACCCGCACCAGTCTGGAATATTACAAACTACAATCAATTTTATGCCGTACCTATTTGTTGGCACATATCACACGTCACACTCCTGACGGATTTCAGGTTTGTGATGATGTTCATTGTCAGGCTTATTTAAGCAGAACAACAGATGCTGATGTAAAAAAAGGTGTTGCTGAAACAAAAGGATTGGTGGTAGTAGATAATGATTTGAACCTGATCACTGCAGCTTTTCATTCTAACTGTGGCGGACAAACAGTTGCATCACAAGATGTTTGGGCTATGTCGACCAGCTATTTAAAATCGGTTAAAGATACATTCTGTCTTCATCAAACGCATGCACATTGGAAAAGAAATATTCCTTTGGAAGATTGGAGGGCCTATTTGCAATTGAAACACAAATATCCGGTTGATGATAGTTTGAAGTTGAATAATGCAACCTCCTTCTCTCAGCCAAATGGAAGATCTGTTTATTTTACAGATAAAGAATTGAAGATCCCTCTGAAAACAATTCGTGCCGATTTTCAGTTGAAATCAACTTATTTCTCGATTGATCAACAAGGAGAATCCATCTATTTTAACGGTAGAGGATACGGGCACGGTGTTGGTCTTTGTCAGGAAGGTGCTATGCATATGGCTGATCTGAAAAAGTCATACAAAGAAATTCTAAATTTCTATTATCAGAATGTACATCTTGTTGACCTTTCTGCTTTGAGCTATTTCAGACAAGAGTAAATCCGAGCGGCATAAACGTTTAATCTTCTTTTTAAAAACAGCATGAACATCATGACTTTATTTGCTCCTTTTTTTGATTTAGATGTTCTGAATTAACAGCAAAATCTTTCTTATCTTTAACGGTGCATTTATTCTTCAAAAAACAGCTTATAGTATCTATATCATGCTTATTTATAAGCATTTCTTCCTTTGCTCAAAAGGATACATCAGCTTCAGTTTCTTTACTCAATAAAAAGCGGGTTGCAATTGTTGCAGGTACTGAAGCCGTTTTATATGGCGGTTCTTTGATTGGTTTGAATGAATTGTGGTACAAAGATTATCCCCGATCGTCCTTTCATTTATTTAATGATAATGAGGAATGGTTGCAAGTTGATAAAGTAGGACATTTAACTACTTCTTATTACGTAGGCAGGGTTGGTGTCGGATTGTTAAAATGGAGTGGAGTAGAGCGCAAGAAAGCTATCTGGTTTGGCGGAATGTTGGGTTCTGTATATCAAAGTACCATTGAAGTTTTAGATGGAAATTCCTCTGAATGGGGATTTTCTATTGGAGATTTTACTGCAAATACTGCCGGTTCTTTTCTTTGTGTCGCTCAGGAATTAGCCTGGGACGAACAGCGTATTGTTCTTAAATATTCTTTTCAACAAAGTGAATACGCTCAATTTCGTCCAAATCTTTTGGGTAATAATCTACAAGAAAATGTATTAAAAGATTATAACGGACAAACGTATTGGCTTTCAGTAAACCCCTCTTCCTTTATGAGTAAGGAAAGCAAATTTCCCAAGTGGCTGAATATTGCTATTGGTTATGGCGCAAACGGTATGACAGGAGGCCTGTTTAATCCTCCGTTTATTGATGAGGATGGTTTCCTGATTTATCATGAACGATACCGGCAGTATTATTTATCATTTGATGTTGATTTAACGCGCATTAAGACTAAATCTAAATTTCTGAAGACGTTTTTTTATTCCATCGGATTTCTTAAAATACCTGCACCGGCAATTGAATTTAGCGAAAAAGGAGTAAAAGGAAACTTATTGGGGTTTTAAGTTAATGACTTATTAATCCCGCTTTTTCTCTGATGTTAAAATCTCTGATCAGCATTACATACAACACAACGCCTATACTATACATGCCGGAAGTTATCCAGAATATATTTACATATTCAACATTCAGATGGCGCAAGATTCCAAATCCTACAGCACTAAAATAAGCCGTTCCAGACCAGATCGCGGACGTTAATGCACTTACCATCTCTCTGTTCCTTTCCCCCACATATTTCATAGTGATTTCAGAAGTCATGGGAACAGCTGCACTCATCAATGGTTGTCGGAATAAATAAAATACAGAGGCGATGATGATCGCAAAGTTTAAGTGACTATAGTATTGTGTGGTTGCCATTATTATTAATGCGATGATCGCAAACGATTGAGTTGTAGGAATGGTTCTATGGTATCCATAACGGTCTTTTAACATCGGAATGTAAATAGCAACAACTGTAACGGTAATCGCGGTAATAAGATTTAATGTGGAAAATATTGCCGTACTCATATTGTGTACATTCGAAAAAAACAAACTCATAAATGGAATTGTGAATCCGGCTCCGGTAGCGATGATCATTGTTGGAACCAGTGCTTTCATGATAATGACCCAATCATAGTCCTTTAAATTTGTTCTGCTTTTTTTGATGACCGGAATATTCTCATTCTTTTCCATCTTCATCACAAAATATATCCCTGAAAAGCATAAAAGAGAAATGGCGAATAGTAAATTCCGCTCCGTAAATAACTCCGGATTTATCCCGTTAAATACAGCTACAATAAAACTTCCGGCTATAGTAGCGATACTCCAGGTTGCAAAATTTAGTGTGATAGCTTTCGTTTGCTGGTCTTTTGGCGCATTGCGCATAATGTAAGGCAATATAGGAATTTGAATAAATGTATATGCTGTACCCCATAATAAATGGGAAATAAGTAATAAAGGAGTTGAGTGGATCTGAACACCAATAATAATAAGAACGGCAAAAAGAGGAACACCAATAGCAGCAACATAAAACATGGGTAAAATTTTCCTTCCTTTGATATACATTCCTAAAAATAGCGCTAACGCAAGCATTCCGAAATATCGATAGGAAGTAAAGTGAGCATATTGTGAATCGCTATATCCTTCTGATTTCATATAAAGTGGAAGGATTGCAACAAACAAAACATTGATCAGCTGAACAAAAAACTCAACAGTAATTAAGTTAAGAAGTGATTTGTTGAGTTTGGTATATTCCTTTAAAGTGTTGATCATGTTCAGGTACCGCTGATGGTGTTAATTAAATAATTTTTGCAGATACTAACCGCAATCACATTCAACTATAATTGTGAGTCTATAAATTTCTGTATTTCTGAAATTTCATTCGGTTCAAACCATTTTATTTCCTGATCTCTGCGAAACCAAGTTAGTTGTCGTTTTGCAAATTTGCGTGTGTTTTGTTTGATGGATTCTATGGCCGTTTTTAAATCAGCTTTATTTTCCAGATAATCAAATAATTCATTGTAACCAACCGTTTGCAAAGCATTTAAGTTTTTTTGAGGATGAAGGTTTCTAACCTCTTCAAGCAATCCTTTTTCCATCATAATATCTACCCGATTATTAATTCGTGAATATAAAATATCACGTGAAGTATTCAATCCGATTTTTATAATCTTGAAATTCCGTTGTTTTATTTTGCCTTCACGTAAGATCGAGTAGGGCTTTCCTGTTGTTAAACAAACTTCTAACGCACGGCTTATGCGTTGCGGATTTTGAAGATCTACTTTTGAATAGTAAACAGGATCAAGTTCTTTTAAAAATGATTGAAGCGCTTCTATTCCTTTTTCATGAAGTAATAGGTTTATCTTTTCACGAACTGCGGGATCAGCTTCCGGAAGTTCGTCAAATCCTTTGCAAACTGCATCAATATAAAGTCCTGATCCACCAACAAGAACAACTGTTTTGTTTTTTTGAAAAAGGGTGTCAAGAAGTGTGATAACTTCCGTTTCATATTTTCCAACATTGACTTCATCGTATATTGAATGTGAATCAATCATGAAATGAGGTACACCTTGCATTTCCTCCTTTTTCGGTTTTGCTGTACCAATGGTCATTTCTTTGAAGAATTGTCGCGAGTCTGCTGATATTACAGGGCAAGAGAGTTCTTTTGCAATCTGAATGCTTGCTGCTGTTTTTCCAATAGCTGTAGGACCGATGAGTACAATTAGGGTATTATCAGACATGTTTTGTACTGCGGATAAGCAAATTTAATTGTGGTAAATGAATAGAAGAGCGTTAGTGATCCTCCTCTTCGAATCCACCTTCTTCATGAGCATCTTCCTCATGAGCTTCATCCTCATGCTCTCCCTCTTCCGTTTCTTCTTCGCCTTCTTCTCCTTCTAATAAAGATGTTTCATCTTCACCATGTGCGTTTGCGTAAGCATCGTCATCAAGATGTGGTTCATCTTCGTCATCAAAATCATCATCTTCATCAACTGCGGCAACAACATTAGATGTTTTATGTTGTTTCGGAGATTCTCCGGCTGATTTTATACATTTTGGAAACGTTCCTTTGGGGTCGTCCAATAATATTTTCAACAACTCGATCATGAATGTCCAGCTGGTTTTTGGATCATATACGTATACAAATTTTTGATGCGGGTCATCAATTAATGATGCCATTTTGCATTTATTCATTTGTTTTTTTATCGGCAGTTCTCTTCTTTTTCTTCTTTCTACTTCATCTTCATCCAGTGGGCGAAGTCCGATCTCATCACCTTTTCTCCATAGATCATCACTAATGAAAAAAGAGGCATCATGCAAATTATCAAAACCGATTGATTGAACAATGATATTATGAAAATCCTCGAAATTCTGAGCGGATTTGATATCTATTTCGCGATATACTTCTTCGTTATCTTCAAATGTTACTCGAAAGCGATAAACAGCCATGGTATTAGTTCGTTTGTAAATTAATAAATGTTGACCAGGTGTTAATTATCCCCTGATTTTAGAGTCAAAAATACGAATTATTGCTTTATTTATATTAAATTTATTTTTAAAGTCATTTACGGTGATTGAATATAAAGCTAAGAACTTTTTAGTCCTAGTTTTATTCCTTCCGCGATCATAAAGACTGTCGCTTCTGAATGATTATTTTTAATAACTCCGTCTAAAATAGCTTCCCGTATTGAGTTTTTTATGATTCCGACTTCTTTTCCCGCGGGGATGTTAAATGTTTTCATAATATCTTCACCGCTTATAGGCGGTTGCCAGTTTCTGATGTTGTCTTTTTCTTCAACTTCTTTTAATTTATGACGAACCAATTCAAAGTTCTTCATGTATTTCTGAACTTTATATTCGTTTTTAGAAGTGATATCGGCCTCACATAATTTCATCAGATCATCGATATCATCACCAGCTTCAAATAATAATCTGCGGACTGCGCTATCTGTTATATCGCTTTTTGCCAATACTATTGGTCGCAAATGCAGTAAAACAAGTTTCTGCACATACTTCATTTTTTCATTCAGCGGCAGCTTTAAGTTCTCGAAAATTTTAGGAACCATTCGTGAACCTCTGTCTTCATGTCCGTGAAAGGTCCAGCCATGCTCCGGCTCAAACCGTTTTGTCGGAGGTTTTGCAATGTCGTGTAAAATAGCTGCCCACCGGAGCCAAAGATCATCGGTTGTTTTACAAATATTATCAAGTACTTCTAGTGTATGGTAGAAATTATCTTTATGTGATTTGCCATTCCTTACTTCAACACCATGCAATGCAACCATTTCAGGAAAAATAAAATGCATTAGACCGGTATCAAACAATAATTTGAATCCGATCGAAGGAGTTGGTGCTAGAATGATCTTATTAAGTTCATCTGTGATACGCTCCTTTGAGATGATCTTAATTCGTTCTTTGCAATGCTTAACAGCGATTGTTCTTCTATTGTATAATTAAGTTGAGTGGCAAAACGTATCGCACGCATCATCCGTAAAGGGTCATCTGAATAGGTGATATCAGGATCTAGAGGAGTACGGATGATCTTTTCCTGCATGTCTTTTATACCATCAAACGGATCGAGCAAGTTACCGTAGTTTTTTGAGTTGAGGGCAATTGCCAATGCATTTATCGTAAAATCTCTGCGATTCTGGTCGTCTTCTAATGTCCCGTTCTCAACAATTGGATTGCGGCTTTCGGAGCGGTACGACTCCTTCCGTGCGCCAACAAATTCAATATCGTAATCTTCGTATACGATCTGTGCCGTACCGAAATTTTTATAAACATTGACGTGAAATTTGTTTCCTAATTTTTTTGCGACTGCTGTTGCTAATTCGATACCGATCTTCCGTATTTCATTTTTAGGTCCTACTGCAACGATATCAATATCCTTGCAAGGACGGTTGAGATGAAGGTCACGAACCCAGCCGCCAATTACGTATGCGTCAATATTCATTTCGTCAGCACATTGCGAGATGATCTTAAAAACAGGATGTGTTAATTTTGTTTTCACTAGGCTCCGAATTGTCTCAGGTGATGATCAAGGTGTTTCCATTGAATAATGTCCCATTCTTTTTCGGTCATTTTTCCGAAAAATGGATGAGGCGATTTTGTTATTTTTTCGGGACTGAACTGTTTCAGCAAGACAAGTAGTTTTTCTCTTTCAGCTTCAAAATCCTTCTGTCCAACAACAATAAAAGCTTTATCGGTAGGTAGATTTTGTTTGAAAGGAGTATGATTTGCTGTAAGTGATTTTTTAGCCAAACCTCCGAATAAAAATCCAATGAGTCCACGCTTAAAATTTATTTCACCATATGCACCTTTTAAACCTGTTTGGCAATGTTCCAATACTTGCGCAATATTCATCTTTCCCCATTTATTAGGAGTATGAGGACTTAATGTCATTATTCTGTTGATGATCTCTTGTTTATCGTTTGTGTTGTATAAGCTTTTCATTTCTTTTTTTTGAGAACTTAATATTCAGAAAATAATTAAGATTTAAATGTTTTATTTTCTTAGGATCTTAATCTCTCCATTCATTGCAATTTTAATGATGGTGGAAGGTTTTGTATTGTTGGTTTCCTTCTGTCTTAAATTAACAATGTAATCAACCTTGTTCATGATGTCTAACTTAATGTCGTTAAAAGAACTGGGTGATGGTTCACCACTTACATTTGCAGAGGTTGAAACAATCGGTTTTCCGAATTTGTGAATCAGATTTTTGCAAAATTCATCTTTTACAATTCGTATTCCGACACTTCCATCAGCGGCAATAATATTTTCAGCTAACATCCTTCCATCCGGATAAATAATTGTCAATGGCTCTTTTGTAGTTTCAATAAGATCCCAGGCAATTGCAGGGACTTCTTTCACATAACGGTTGACCATTTTTTCGTCACTTACCAAAACAACCATACTTTTGTATTCAGCTCTTTCCTTCAGCTTGAATATTTTATTTACGGCTTCTTTATTCCTTGCATCGCAGCCGATTCCCCAAACAGTATCTGTGGGATAAAGAATGATTCCTCCTTTATGCAATACGGCAAGTGCATTTTTTATTTCTTCATCCATTTGCGGGCTGATAACGAATTTTTAATAATTTGCCTCCCTTGTTTCTGCTCGGGATTTCAATTCTGTGGGTCTTATTCGTACGACAACGAATATACGAAACTGTGTTTAATGATGTCCAGATTTTATTTTAAAAATGTAAACAATAATTTTTAAGAAATCCGTGCAATCAAGACACCCGTTTCAACTGAAAACCCGCACTTAAAATGTCCTTGCGGACAGTTTTTGTGTCCGTGTAAACCACAAGGACGACACTCTAATGCTAGTTTTGTTTCAATTATTTGAGAATCTTCAGATAGCGGGCCAAATCCAAAAGCAGGAACAGTGGAGCAAAAAATGGCAGTTGTGCTGGCATTCATAGCAGAAGCGATGTGCATTGGTCCTGAATCATTTACATAATTCATTTTGGCATCCTTCATCAATGCTGCAGATTCCAAAAAGTTTAATTTTCCAGCGAGGTTAATGATGTTTTGATTCGTTGAGCTGGATTTTATTTGCCCGCAAGCAATTGAATCACCGGG
>JBILYL010000224.1:0-5068 GCA_044377775.1 Bacteroidia bacterium | reverse complement strand
TGTCCAATAGAAGCATGAAGGATAATTAAATCACAGTCTGAATAGTTATCGCCTAAAGCAACTTCCAGACATTCTGCTACTCCTCTTTTGGTATTTACCATTCTTGTACTTGCGGAAAAAAATTCTAGCATGATAGTTTTTTTTAGTTTTTTTAATAATTATTTATAAGAATCAGCAATTTATTCAACTTTATCTCAATAGCTAACTATTTTTACTTTGGTTGAATATCAAGGGATTATTTATTCGATTAGATTCTTATTACAAAGTTAAAAAAAAAGAGTTCCGTAATTGGAACTCTTTTAAAATTTTAATCAATCACAAATCACTATCCCAAATATGTTTTCAGAATTTTACTTCTGGAAGTATGTTTTAATCTTCTGATCGCTTTTTCTTTGATCTGACGCACACGCTCACGTGTAAGGTCAAATTTTTCACCGATCTCTTCTAAGGTCATTGCATGCTCTCCGCTTAAGCCGAAGTATAGACGTACAACGTCTGCTTCACGGGAGGTAAGGGTATGTAAAGCACGTTCGATCTCTCTGCGTAAGGATTCATTCAATAAACCATTTTCAGGGCTCGGGCTATCATCTGCCTGCATAACATCATACATGCTGCCGGCATTGTCGTCCCCTGTTGTTAAAGGTGCATCCATGGATACATGACGACCTGTATTTTTCATTGATTCTTTTACTTCCGTTTCCGAAATTTCGAGCATAGCAGCGATTTCTGCCGGACTCGGCTCACGTTCGTATTCCTGCTCTAATTTTGAGAAAGTTTTGTTGATCTTATTGATCGAGCCAATTTTGTTTAGCGGCAAACGAACAATACGTGATTGTTCAGCTAAAGCCTGAAGGATAGATTGACGGATCCACCAAACGGCATATGAAATAAATTTAAATCCACGGGTTTCATCAAATCGCTGAGCTGCTTTGATCAATCCTAAATTCCCTTCATTGATAAGATCGGGAAGACTAAGTCCTTGATTTTGATATTGTTTAGAAACAGATACCACGAAACGTAAATTAGCCTTTGTTAGTTTTTCCAGCGCTGACTGGTCTCCGGCCCGGATCTTTCTTGCTAATTCTACTTCTTCGTCAGCCGTGATCAGATCCACTTTTCCAATCTCTTGTAAATATTTGTCTAAGGATGCAGTTTCGCGGTTGGTAACCTGTTTGGATATCTTGAGTTGTCTCATAAAAATGATCTATAAATTTTAAAACCAATGAATATACGATAATGTTTCCTAAAAGTTTCAATTAAAGTAGTTTTTTTTCAAGATAAATGCCGTTTTTTTGCCGATGGATAGCAAAGAAGTTCAAAGTTTTAAGTTGGCAAGTTTTTAAAGTTTCCTGAAATACAGGTCAAATTTGTAATCCAGATAGCAATCGGGATCAATGTTCAAAGTTGCTGTTGGCTGTTTTTTGTAGCTTTTTAACGTCCTCGGAACTTTGAACTTTAAACTTTGTTCTAAAAAAAGCCCATAAAAAAACTCCCATCTTTCAACAGGAGTCCTTTTATAATTAGAAATACTAAATATTAGTTAGCAGCAGCTTCTGGTTTAGGCAACAATACTTTGCGAGATAATTTGAATTTTCCGGTTTTTGGGTCAACACCAATTAATTTCACTTGTATTTTTTCTCCTTCTTTCAAAACACCATCCATACTTTCAAGGCGAGTGTGATTAACTTCAGAGATGTGCAATAAACCATCTTTACCTGGCATAAATTCAACGAAAGCACCAAATGCCATAATTGACTTTACTTTTCCTTCGTATACTTCACCAACTTCCGGTTGAGCAACGATACCCTTGATCTTCGCTAATACTGCATCAATTTTTTCTTTATCAACTGCAACGATATCAATGTGTCCCATTCCATCTTTTTCTTCAATAACAATGGTAGCACCTGTTTCGCGTTGCATTTCCTGAATGATCTTTCCTCCAGGTCCGATGATCGCACCGATAAATTCTTTTGGAATAACCATTTTAACAATACGTGGAGCGTGAGCTTTGTAATCTTCACGGCTGGCAGTAATTGTTTTCGCCATTTCACCTAAGATGTGTAAACGTCCTTCTTTCGCTTGTTGCAAAGCTTCAGCCATTACTTCGTAAGGCAATCCATCCACTTTCAAATCCATTTGACAAGCAGTGATACCATCTTTTGTTCCAGTAACTTTAAAATCCATATCACCTAAATGATCTTCATCACCCAAGATATCTGAAAGAATCGCGTATTTACCTTTATCATCCGTAATTAAGCCCATTGCAATTCCTGAAACCGGTTTTGTGATTTTAACACCAGCATCCATCAACGCCAATGTTCCCGCACAAACAGTTGCCATTGAAGACGAACCATTAGATTCAAGGATATCAGAAACGATACGGACAGTATATGGATTTTCAGGTGAAAGAACTTTTCTTAAAGCACGTTCAGCAAGGTTACCATGTCCAACTTCACGTCTTCCCGGTCCACGGTTTGGTTTCACTTCACCTGTAGAAAATGCAGGGAAGTTGTAGTGCAACATAAAGTTGTTTTGTCCTTGGTACAATGCTCTGTCAATTGATTGCAGATCCAATTTAGTACCTAAGGTCACAGATGTTAATGATTGTGTTTCTCCACGTGTGAAAACAGCAGAACCATGTGCAGAAGGCAAATAACCAATTTCGCTCCAGATCGGGCGGATTTGATTTGTTTTACGGCCATCTAAACGTGCTCTTTCGTCCAAAACAAATCTGCGGACAGCATCGTATTCAACATCGTGATAATATTTTTTAACTAAACTTTCTTTTAATTTTCTTTCTTCGTCAGGCAATGAGATTAAAAACTCCGTAACAACTGCTTTGAAAGCTGCACTACGTTCCTTTTTGTTAGGATTTTGCAATTTCGCAACAGCGTATGCTTTATCGTAAAGTGCTTTGTGAACGCGTGTTTCTAATTCAGCATCGTTTGTTTCGTGGCAATATTCACGTTTAACGATCTTTCCTTTAACTGCTTCAACCTTCGCAACCAGATCATTGATTGCATTGATTTCAAGACGGATAGCTTCGTGTCCGAATTTAATTGCTTCCAACATTTCGTCTTCAGAAATTTCATTCATTTCACCTTCCACCATCATGATATCTTTTGCCGAAGCAGCGATGATCATGTCAAGACTAGATTTCGCTAATTCTTCAACAGTAGGGTTGATTATTAATTTGCCATCAATTTTACCAACACGTACTTCTGAAACAGGTCCGTTGAAAGGAATGTCAGAAACAGCGATGGCAGCAGCAGCCGCTAAACAAGCGAATGCATCAGGCATTGTGTTTTTATCTCCTGAAATTAAGGAAATTAATACTTGGGTATCAGAATGGTAATCTTCAGGGAAAAGCGGGCGTAATGCACGATCCACTAAACGACAGATCAATACCTCATAGTCAGATATTCTGGCTTCGCGTTTGAAGAAACCTCCGGGAAAACGACCAGCAGCAGCAAATTTTTCCTGATAGTCAACAGATAATGGTAAAAAGTCTGTTCCTTCTTTTGCATCTTTGTTTGATACGATTGTAGCAAGCAACATGGTGTTGCCCATTCTTACAACAACAGATCCATCAGCTTGTTTTGCTAGTTTTCCTGTTTCTAATGTGATTTCACGTCCATCAGCTAATGCGAACGTGTGTGTAATTCCAATTTGTGACATGTTTTTTTGTTTTTAATTTATTGTTTTCTTTACCTCTTTTTAAATTACATATTGAAAATTGAAAGATTGAAAAATTTTCTTTCTGTTTATTGTTAACCGGAAAATGCTGTGATTCTTTTAGTACTGTTGAAACGGAAACAGTTAGAATATTAAACTATTCAGACTGTCTTTTTTCAAATTCCTTTATACACAAAAAGCATCCAGCTATTAGCAGGATGCCTTTTGTAAAGGTTATCTTAAGAATTTCAAACTATTTTCTTAGGTCAAGTTTCTTAATAATAGCACGGTATCTTTCGATGTCGTTTTCTTTAACGTAATCAAGTAAGCTACGTCTTTTTGCTACTAAAGCGATAAGTGATTTTTGAGTTCCAAAATCTTTTCTGTTTGATTTCAAGTGCTCAGTAAGGTGGCTGATTCTATGAGAGAACAAAGCAATTTGTCCTTCTGATGATCCGGTATCTTTTTCAGATTTACCGTGCGTTTTGAAAATGTCTTTTTTAATTTCTGATGTTAAATACATTGTATTCAGTCTTTTTTGTTTTTATTTTAGGATTGCAAAGATAAATATTCTTTTTAAATCTGCAATAAAAAAGTCGTTTTTGAGCTAAAATAATCGATTATACACTATTAATAAGCTTCTGCAAGACATGTTTTTGTCATTGTCCTCCATTTTATAGGCATTTTCATGAGATGAGCATGCCTGAATAGGATCAACATTGTTAGTTTTTAAACATTCGCAGTATGTGCGCCAATTTAGCTTTTAGCTCTTTACGGTTTAAAATTTTATCTAAAAAGCCGTGTTCAAGAACAAATTCAGATGTCTGGAAACCTTTCGGCAAGTCTTTTCCGATTGTTTCTTTCACTACGCGAGGACCAGCAAATCCAATCAATGCTTGAGGTTCAGCTATATTCAAATCTCCTAACATTGCGTAAGATGCAGTAACGCCTCCCGTTGTCGGGTCGGTTAAGAAAGAGATGTACGGTACTTTTGCTTCCGACATTAATGATAGTTTTGCGGCTGTTTTAGCCATTTGCATCAATGAAAATGCGGCTTCCATCATACGTGCACCACCTGATTTAGAAATGATCATTAAAGGTATCCGGTTTTCGATACAGTAGTCGCATGCTCTGGCAATTTTTTCACCAACAACAGAACCCATCGATCCTCCGATAAAGCTGAAATCCATACATGCAATTACAAGATCTTCCCCTTCAACTTTTCCATGTCCGGTTCTGAGCGCATCCTTCAAATTGGTCTTTTTTGCCGTATCCACCAAACGATCGGTGTATTTTTTTGTATCCACAAATTCAAGCGGATCACCAGCAGTAAGATTTTCGTTCAATTCAATAAATTCATTATTGTCGAATAGTATTTCGAAATATTCTGCTG
>JBILYL010000222.1:0-5079 GCA_044377775.1 Bacteroidia bacterium | reverse complement strand
ATTAGCACGTGATATTAGTGTAGAGACAAATAATATTCAAGGAATAATTATTTCAAATTCATGTATCGGAGAGATCTATAAAGAAAAAAGAAATTTTCCCTTGGCTATCGAATACGAGCTGAAGTCACTTGAGATGGCAAGAAAAATTAATGCACAAGAAGAAATTAAAGAAACTCTTATGATGCTTTCTAAAATCTATTCAGCAATGAAAAACTTTGATAAAGCGTATGAGTTTCAAAGTAGATATATTTCTTTAAAAGATTCAATGGATATGGAAGCAAGTGCCAAACAATTGCAGGACTTGCAGGCACAGTATGACAATGAAAAAAAGCAGAAAGAAATTGAACTGCTTACTAAGAATCAGGAAATTCAGGATGAGCGAATAACACGTCAGAAAATTCTTAATTATGCTATTTTTTCCGGTTTGGTTCTGGTGGGAATTTTTGCGTTTCTTACTTTTAAACGTTACCGTGAAAAACAAAAAGCAAACGAATTATTAGCGCAGCAAAAGGTGGAGATTCTCGTTAAGAATCAAGATCTGCATTCCAAAAATAATTTGATTGAAAATCAGAAAAAGGAAATAACGGACAGTATTGAATATGCAAAAACGATTCAACATGCTATGTTGCCAACCGATTCTGATATTCATGAAATATTTCCACAATCATTTGTCTTTTTTAAACCGAAGGATATTGTCAGTGGAGATTTTTATTGGTTTAAAAAAGTCAATGACCTTCATTTTGTTGCCGCTGTAGATTGCACGGGTCATGGTGTTCCCGGTGCATTTATGAGTATGATCGGTAACGATAAACTAAATTTTGCAGTTCAGGAAAAAGGACTTACACAAGCATCAGAAATATTATCTGAGTTAAATAAAGGGGTGAAAGATGCATTAAAACAAAATGATTCAGAGTCGAAATCGCGTGATGGGATGGATATTGCGCTTTGTGTGTTTGACATTAAAAACGACAGAGTAGAATATGCCGGTGCAAATCGTGTGTTGTATAAAATTTCAAACGGTACTTTAACAGAATATTCACCCACTAAAGCAGCCATCGGAGGTTTTACTTCTGAAAATTTCGATTATAAAAACAATTCCCTTAATTATATTTCTGGCGATATCTTTTATTTATTTACAGATGGTTATGCTGATCAGTTTGGTGGCAACTCCGGTAAAAAACTGATGACAAAAAATTTAAAACAACTTTTGATCTCCGTTTCTAAGGAACCAATGTTGGTTCAAAAAGAAATCATTGGAAAATCATTCGAATCCTGGAAGGGTACTTATGATCAGATCGATGATGTATTGGTGATCGGTTTGAAGGTTTAATATTACATCCTTTTCGCCAACTTGCTTTTAGGAAATAGTGATTTATATATTTCGCTGTAGTAAATTAATATTCCTAATGTTACGATCGGTGAATTTAATTCTCTGTTTAGTTTTGTATTATCAGTTACAAAAAACCGATATCCGAAATCGGCTCCTAAGCCCACCCATTTTACAATTTTATAATCCACAGAAATAGTTGGTTCGTATATTAAGCTGCTTCGCTTTTCTACTTTTGTCTGCACATTATTAAATTCATATTGGTAATACGTTCTTCCAAAACCAATTTGTAAAGGCAAACTAATCTCCCAGTTTTTTGTGCGGAAAAACGAATATTCAATAGCGGCAGAAATGTAATAGAAGCGTAATCCACTTGATATGAAGTATGGTTTCCCCAAGGCACTTATATATTCAATATCCTGGTCAAATGTTTTTGGTGGATTGTATAGTTGATTATATCCGATACCAAAACTCAGCCGTTTCCCATAATTGATGCCGGCTATAGCTCCAAAGATGTTTACAATATTGTTATCAATAAATGAATTTCTGCAATCTAGTTTACCAAAAGGTCTAGGACGTTGTTTTAAGCAACTTTTTATTGTATCAAGCGTTGGTTGTGCCTTAACGCTTGTTAAACAGATAAGGAGGATCAGAAAGGGTATGTAGTTTGATTTACGCACGGTACAAAGATAGTTGAAACTATGTTTGAGTAGGTATTATTCAAGTTAGAGATTCAATTTTACGTTTTATTCCAATAAAAAAACCCTTCGAAATTTCGAAGGGTTTTTTAAAATAAAAATATTGAACAATTTGTTAGTGTCCTCCACCATCAATTTCGCCTTCAGCCAAAGGAACAGTTTGAGGAACGAAATCCTGATCTTTTCCTGGCTTGCTATAGTCATATGGCCAACGGTGAACTGTTGGTAAAGCTCCAGGCCAGTTTCCATGAATATGTGCCATTGGTGTTGTCCACTCCAATGTATTTGCTCCCCAAGGATTTTGTTCTGATTTTGGTCCACGGAACATAGAGTAGAAGAAGTTAAATAAGAATACTATTTGAACCAATGCAGCTAATATTGCAAACGAGGTAATAAATACGTTGATATCAACAAGGTTATCGAACATTGGGAATGCACTGTTTGAATAATATCTACGCGGTACACCTGCTAAACCTAAAAAGTGCATTGGGAAGAATACGCCATACGCGGAAATGAATGTTCCCCAGAAGTGAATGTATCCAAGTTTTTTATTCATGTGACGTAAAAACATCTTCGGAAACCAGTGATAAACCCCGGCACACATTCCTAAAATTGCAGATACACCCATTACAATATGGAAGTGAGCGACAACGAAATAGGTATCGTGAACGTTGATATCCAATGCTGAATCCGCAAGGATGATACCTGTTAATCCACCTGAAATAAAAGTAGAAACCAAACCAATTGCAAACAACATTGCTGGCGTGTAACGGATGTTACCTTTCCATAATGTTGTGATATAATTAAACGCTTTAACGGCTGAAGGAATCGCTATCAACAATGTTGTAAATACGAATACTGATCCCAAGAAAGGGTTCATTCCCGTCATGTACATATGGTGACCCCAAACAATAAAAGAAAGGAATCCGATTGCCATGATAGATCCGATCATCGCACGATAACCGAAAATTGGTTTACGTGAGTTCACAGAGATAATTTCAGAAGTTAAACCCAATGCAGGTAAAATAATGATGTATACCTCAGGATGACCTAAGAACCAGAATAAATGTTCATATAGGATTGGACTACCACCTGTTTGTTCTAAAGCCTGTCCAACAATATAGATATCAGATAAATAGAAAGACGTACCGAAACTACGATCGAAAATTAAAAGTAAAGCAGCAGATAATAATACCGGGAAAGAAAGAACCCCTAAGATAGCGGTAACAAAGAATGCCCAGATAGTAAGTGGCAAACGAGTCATGCTCATTCCTTTTGTACGTAAGTTCAATATCGTAACGATATAGTTCAAACCACCCAATAAAGAAGAAACAATGAATAAAGACATGGATACTAACCAGAAAGTCATACCTAATTTAGAGCCATCCATAGCTTGTGGTAATGCACTTAATGGAGGATAAACTGTCCAACCACCTGATGCCGGACCTGTCTCAATAAAGAAAGCAGCAATCATTATCAAACTTGACAAGAAGAAGAACCAGTAGGATAACATGTTCATGAATCCGGATGCCATATCGCGTGCACCAATTTGATAAGGTATCAATAGGTTACTGAATGTACCACTCAATCCCCCCGTTAATACCATAAACACCATTACAGTACCGTGGATTGTGACAAGTGCCATGTACATTCCGGGATCTAAAATTCCGTCTTTCCCCCATTTGTCACCCAATAGAAAGTTTATGATTGCAAATTTTTCTCCCGGCCAAGCTAATTGTAAACGGAATAAAAATGACATCATCATCGCAAGAAATGCCATTATCACAGCAGTAATAAGGAACTGACGTGAAATGGTTTTGTGATCCATACTAAATATGTATTTCGACACAAATGATTCTTCATGGTGATGCTCATCGTGCTGACCGTGACTATCGTGAGCGTGGCTTTCGTGATGACCGTGATTATCTGACATATGCTATATTATTTTATTATTGAATATTTTATTTTTTCTATTTATTCTCTGCTACTGCAGTAGGTTTTGTTTCAGCTGCAGGAGCTTTAGCATAAAATGCCGGCTTCCCTTCTAACCATTTTTTATAGTCAGCTTCTGTATCAACTACAACTGTCATTTGCATGTTATAGTGACTGTTTCCGCATATTTTATTACACAACAATATGTAATCAAATTCTACAGCTTTTTCAGTTCTTCCTTCTTTTTTTGCTTTTTCCTCACGGATTTTGTTAATAGCTGACATTTGATTTACAACGAACGGATCTTTTCGCATGTCAGCAGTAGTGATAGTCGGAGTGAAGTGGAACATTGTAGTCATGCCCGGTACACAGTTCATTTGTGCTCTGAAGTGAGGGAAAAAAGCACTGTGAATTACATCGCGAGAACGGAATTTGAATTCAATTTCTTTACCAACCGGGATATGGATTTCATTTTTAATAACAATATCATCCATTCCTTCAGCACTGGTTGAATCCATTCCAAGATCGTTGGTAGCGGTTATCAAACGGTAGTTTGCTTTTCCCAATTTATTGTCTGCTCCGGCATATCTTGCTGTCCAGTCAAATTGTTTTGCATATATCTCTACTACTGTAGAATTTGGGTTTGCATCAGAAGTGATTTTGTTCCAGGATCTTAAACCGAAAATAATGATGATCGCTAATACAATTGCAGGAATAACAGTCCAGATCATTTCTAATTTGTTATCGTGAGCAATGAAGGTTGCAACTCTTCCTTTACGTCCATAATATTTGTATGCAAAGAAAAACAACAAAATTTGAGTTAAAGCAAACACAAAATAGATGATGATCATATTGAAATTGAATAACCAGTCAATTTCAACACCGTGTTCTGATGCAGATACAGGCAGCATTTTCGGAGCATATTCTACTAAATTCCAAAAAGTGAAAGCCAATAATATAAACATAAACAGGAGCATTAATTTCGCCTGAAGTTTATTATCGTTTTCTGTAACCTCTTCAGGTTTGGTACCTTTTAAACTTGATGCAAGTTCAAAAACCCTAACTAAATAGCCAATTGCAAGAGCAGTTAAAATGATGGCAATGTAAACTAAAAACTTTATC
>JBILYL010000221.1:0-5089 GCA_044377775.1 Bacteroidia bacterium | reverse complement strand
CTGGTTGGTTTTGGGTGGTTTTTTAGTGACCGGATCCTCCAACGCTTTTAATCAGATATTAGAACGTGATCTGGATAAGCTGATGACAAGAACACAAAATCGTCCTTTGCCCCAGGAAAGAATGGGCGTAAGTGAGGCTTTTTTCCTGGCATTAATTACCGGAATTACCGGAATCTCCATCCTTTGGATCTTTATGAACCCCTTGAGCGGGATCTTAGGACTACTTGCACTCTTACTTTATACTGTCGTTTATACCCCCTTGAAGCGGATCACACCTTTTGCTGTATTTGTAGGTGCATTTCCGGGTGCAATACCTCCATTGTTGGGTTGTGTAGCTGCTACAGAAGGATTTGGTTCCGTACCGCTTATTGGTTGGATCATGTTTACGGGGCAGTTCATGTGGCAATTTCCTCACTTTTGGGCAATCGCCTGGGTGCTGGACGAAGATTATAGAAAGGCAGGGTTCAGAATGTTGCCTTCTGCAGGCGGACGCGATAAAAGCAGCGCTTTTCAAGTCGTAGTTTATACCTTATTTTTGTATCCGATCAGTTTGATGCCCGTGATGTTTCATTTTTCAGGAATGGTATCTTCGGTCATCATTTCTTTTTGTAGCATTTATTTTTTATATCAAGCATATATTTTATACAAAGAATGTACAGTGGAAGCCGCTCGTAAGCTTATGTTCGGATCTTTCTTTTATTTACCGGCAATTCAATTAGCAGTACTATATGGATAATTCATTAATCATGGAAGAGATACTACTATCCCCAGCGGAAGAAAAACGTCAGATACGCGAAAAGGTGGCCAAACCGATGCTTTGGGTAGCCATGGGCAGTATGGTTATGATCTTCGGCTCATTGACCAGTGCATACGTTGTAAGAATGGGTAAGGGCGACTGGCTTCAGTTTGAACTGCCTCAATTGTTTTATGTAAGTACTGCGGCAATCATAATTAGCAGTGTTACAATGAATTGGGTGGTGGCGGCAGCTAAAAAGAACGATTATAAAAGCATGAAAATAGCCTCCTTGCTTACTTTAGTGCTTGGATTAGCCTTCGTTTTATTTCAGTTCCAGGCTTGGAGCGCTTTGGTTGAACAAAAAGTGTTTTTTGCAGGAAAATACAGTAATGCTTCCGGTTCTTTTTTATATGCATTAACAGGCCTCCATTTACTTCATCTTGCAGGTGGGATTATAGCCTTAATAGTGGTTTGGATAAAAACACTCGGACAAAAATATAATTCTGAAAACCTACTGGGGATTAAGCTTTGTGCCATTTTTTGGCACTTTTTAGACGCCCTGTGGATATATTTGTTTTTATTTTTATTATTTGTGCGTTGAAAATTAAAGGAATATTTTGCATATTAGCACCCGAAATAAGTTTTTTAACCTTTCTTGCCTTAGGCAAGATTAATAATTAGTCATAAAGTATGTCAAGTCACGCAGTAACAGAAACAGAATCAGGTTCAGCCTGGAGTGGTGGTAAATCGCCATTTGGCGTTAGTTACGGAAAAATGTTTATGTGGTTTTTCCTTGTATCCGATGCTTTAACATTCTCCGGATTATTATGTGCATATGGTTTTATGCGACATAAACACCCGGAAGTTTGGCCTAATCCGGGCGATGTATTTACTCACTTTCCTTTTTACGAAGGACATATTCCTTTGGCATATGTGGGTTTAATGACATTGATTCTGATCATGTCATCTGTTACAATGGTGTTGGCTGTAGAAGCAGGACATCGGAACGATAGAAAAAAAGTTACATTCTGGTTGTTTCTGACCATCATTGGTGGTGCAATGTTCGTTGGTTCTCAGGCTTGGGAGTGGTATCACTTTATTGTTGGAACGGATCACGGTGCTGTTCGTAATTTCGTAAGAGATGGTGAATGGGTTACCGATACATTCTATGGTGCCAACATGCAAACCAATGAATATGGTTTGCCTGTGTTTGCAAATTTCTTCTTCTTTATTACCGGATTCCACGGATTCCACGTATTTAGTGGTGTGATCATTAACATTGTTATTTTTATCAATGTATTGGCCGGTACGTATGAGAAACGCGGTCATTATGAAATGATCGAAAAAACAGGTTTATACTGGCACTTTGTCGATTTAGTTTGGGTATTCGTTTTTACCTTCTTCTATTTATTGTAACAGTACAACATTTCTTCTCAGAGTGAGAACCCGGAGTGACAATTAAGATTTAGAAAAAAAGTATAGAATTTAAAAATAACTATTATGTCAGAATTTCACGATGATTACCCACAGTATGAGTTAATGGCTCATCACAGCGAAGAAGAAGGGAAGATAAAACGTAGAAAACTTTGGAATGTATTCTGGATCATGCTTAGCGTTACAATTGTTGAGTTGATCATTGGATTTCAAGCTTCTGCTTGGGGCTTGTTAAATGAAGACAGAACTTCTGGTGTTTTGTTAAAATTCATTTTTATTGGATTAACAATCGGTAAAGCGTTTTTCATTGTTTTTAGTTTCATGCACTTAGGTGATGAGAAAAAAGCAATGAAGTGGAGTATTCTTGCACCATATACTGTATTCATCCTTTATTTGGTTTGGATCTGTATTACAGAAGCAAATTATTGCCGAATCAACAAACACGAAATGGACAATATTATCGTTCAACAAAAAATTCACTTGAACGAAGCGGCTAAAAGCGGACATCATGAAGCTTCCGGACACGGTGAAGCAAAAGGTGCGTCCCACGAAGAGCCGGCTAAACCTGCTGAAGGCGAACACCACTAATACTTCGACACTTTTCAGGGAAATTCAAATTTCCCAAATTATAATGGTCCCGCAAAACATTGCGGGACCATTTTTGTTTGTACTTTTGTAAGAGTAAATACCCTTACAAATACATTCACTCAAGCATGAAACAGAAATTAATAATATTACTTTTTCTTTTATCTTTTCCCTCCGCTCTATACGTTTTTCTTTCAGTTGGTAAAACCAATTTTATTCATTTATCATACGTTGGTGAAAGAGAACTCGCACCGAATGGAAAAGATACTATTTACCATACTGTAGCACCTTTTAGTTTTACGAATCAGGATGGAAAAATACTTACCGATAAAGATTACGAAGGAAAAATTTATGTGGTTGATTATTTTTTTACAACCTGTAAAACAATTTGTCCGAAAATGACTACTGAACTTATCCGTGTGCAGGATAAGTTTGCATATACAAAAGGCTTGGTTCAGATCCTTTCACATACGGTTGATCCTGAAAATGATTCGGTGCCGGTTTTGAAATCATATGCTGATATGGTACACGCAAAAACAGAAACCTGGAATTTTGTTACCGGAGACAAAAAGCAGCTATATGATATGGCACGCACTAGTTATCTGTTGAACGCAGTGGAAGGTGATGGCGGCCCTGATGATTTTATTCACAGCGAACTTTTTGTATTGGTAGACAAGGATAAACACATCAGAGGAATCTATGATGGAACAAATATTAAAGCAGTCAATAATTTAATTGACGACATTAAAGTATTGATCGCGGAATACATGATCAAAGAAAAGAAAAACAATAACGTTAGCGGTGCCGCTGAATAAATTAACAAGAGCATATGAAAGATAAGTTGGTATTTAGAATTATAATGGGGATATCCATTTTTGTATTTGTTGCAGTAGTGATACTGAATAAAAAAATATTACCTGTACCCGAAGTAATTCCCGATTTTGTTTATAAACTTCCAAAGTTGAATGCATTCATAAATGGTACGTGTACGCTGTTATTGCTATTATCCTTGTATATGATCAGGCAGAAAAATATCGCAGCGCATAAAAAGCTGAACATCATTGCTTTTGTTTTATCATCACTTTTTTTAGTATCCTATATTACCTACCATTGGATGGCGCAGGAAACAGCGTATCCGGTTGATGGTCCGGCACGTACAACCTATTTAATGATCCTGATCAGTCATATTATATTAGCAGCAGTTGTATTGCCCCTGATCTTATTGTCGTTTTATTATGGCTTAAAAATTCAACAGCCGGGAGGAGGATCCTACATTGCCAAGCATAGAAAAATAACCCGTTGGAGCTACCCGATCTGGTTGTATGTTACCATTACAGGCGTTGTTGTATATGTTATGATTTCTCCGTTTTATACACATTAATTCCGTAATTTTAAACGAGAAATGAAGATGAAAAAAATCATATCCTATTGTGCTTTATTTGTGTTGCTGTTCTTAAGCAATGCAAATGCATTTGCGCAGTGTGCAATGTGTAAAGCAGCCGTTGAAAGTGATTTAAATACAGGTGGCTCTATCGGTACAAAATTGAATACCGGTATTTTGTATCTGATGGCGATTCCATATATTATTCTGATGGGGGGTGCTTATTTCTTTTTTAAAAAGCCGATTGACGAAAAGATAAAAGCCTGGAAAGAAAAACATTTTCCGCGCAAGCAGGCCAGTTAGTTTGAACTTCATATCAGACAATTTTTTTTTCTTTAAAGGACTTGCCTTATAGTTTAACACCGCCTTATGCGGGTTGGTGGAACTTACAAATGTATATTAACGCAGACCAGTTCGGTGGTGAAACAGGACAAAAAAAACTAACTAGGAAACGCTTTAAAGATTTAATTTTGTCCATACAAAGCAAAACATTACAAGAACAGGGTATTACTTTAGACAAGTTTATAACCGAATATAGAAAAGAAATAGAACAGATAGATGATATACTTGTTATGGGCGTGAAAATTTGACATGGTGGTCAAAACTACCGCTAAGTCCTCACTTTCGACTTGTCTATATCCGCGGATGGTGCCTTTGTTTAAAATCCGAAAGAGCGTCCTGTCGATCATTCAAATATATAATCCGGATTATAGTCTATTTCAAATTTTTTGAGAAATAACACATATTCATCCTTGAATTTATTTTTGATATGGTGCGCCTCCTGATTGTTGATATACCGTATAATAATATCTAGTTGTGAGTGGCCATATGAAAAAGCTCCGAATCCCTTTTGCCATTCAAATTTTTCTTTGACCAAACGGTTATCATTAATGAATTTTGATGAACCTGCTTTAATATCTCTTACCAGATCACTTAGGCTAATTGATGGTTTC
>JBILYL010000219.1:0-5090 GCA_044377775.1 Bacteroidia bacterium | reverse complement strand
TGTCTTAGGCTGAAAGTAGTGGGCCCACTTGGAATCGAACCAAGCACCCACAGATTATGAGTCTGTTGCTCTAACCGAATGAGCTATAGGCCCTTTTTGCATTGCTACAAAAATAGGAAGGCGAAATTATAAATTTACTACGAATTAACAAAGCTCTTTTCCCTTTATATTATGGATATTAGTAAAAACAAAATTAAAAATGTCATATTTGATCTTGGAGGTGTGATCATAAACATTGACTATTCCCTTTTGACGGGGGCTTTTTCTGAAATCGGACTTCCGGGTTTTGAAAAGCATTTTTCTCAACTGAAACAAAAGGATTTGTTCGATCTTTATGAAAAAGGATTGATTTCCTCGCAGAATTTCAGGGATGAGCTGAAAAAACATTGTAAAATTGGGACTACAGATACAGAAATCGATACTGCCTGGAATGCGATGTTGCTCGATCTTCCGAAAGAACGCCTGGAGTTGATATTGAATGTTAAAAATAAATATCGGACATTCTTATTGAGCAACACGAATGAAATTCACATGCTTTTTATTTATGATTACCTAAAAAAAAAGTTTCAAATCCCTGATTTTAATGGTCATTTTGAAAAAGTCTATCTTTCTTATGAAGTACATATGCGTAAGCCGGATGCAGAGATCTTTGATCTGGTGATTGGTCAGAATGGCCTTTTAAAAGAGGAAACTCTTTTTATTGATGATTCTGTTCAGCATATTGAAAGTGCTAAAATAGTGGGTATTCAGACGTATTTGCTGGACGTGAAAAAAGAAAGTATCATCAGCTTGTTTTAATTGCAGCTTCTTTGTTTTAAATATCAATAGTAAAATGGTTATTTTTGTATAAATAATAAAAGATGAAATATTTTTCTACAAAGATGGACTCCCGATCACTTCTTCTCATTCTCTTCTTGTTTTTAGGTAGTGCTTCCTTCGCGCAAATAAAAGATTCTATTATTGAAAAACAGCCTAAAAAAATTGCTGATCCCAAAGATCATATTGTAGTTGATTTTAGTTTCGATTCTTACAGGAACTTTCCTGATGGCATCTCTCAGAAACCTTATTCATTAGGCGGGAATGCTTATTTAATGTGGGACTACCCATTTGGATACGGCCCTTTTAGCATTGCTCTTGGAGCAGGTTTTAGTACGCACGATGTTCATACGAATGGAAAAATAGTGTATTCAATCGATGGTAATCACACTTCATTTGTGCCGCTGACAACAAAATACAAAACAAATAAATTTTCTTGCAATTATATTGATATTCCTTTAGAATTAAGAATTCGTACAAGAGGAGAAAAAAGTTTTAAGTTGGCGATTGGCGGAAAAGTAGGATATGCTTATAATGTGCATACTAAATTCGAGGACTCAGATGGTAAAATTAAAGTGTATAAAATAAAAAATGTAGAACCTTTTCGGTATGGTCTCACTTTCAGAATCGGTTACAACAGGCTCAATTTGCAAGGCTTTTATGCCTTGTCTGAATTGTTTAAAAAGGGCAAAGGTGAGCCGAACATGATTCCTTTTTCTGCAGGAATCGGCTTGTTACTTTATTAATAAAAGAGCATTAATCCCAATTCGATTATAAATCCTGCTAAAAATCCAGTATAAACTTGTGCTGGGGTGTGTGCATTTAATTTTAGTCGTGCAGTGGCAACTAGTCCTGATACAAAAATGATTATTATTAAAGGCATAAACATATCGATTTGTATACGATAAAATAGTCCCAGTGCAACGCCAGCAATTCCTCCGATCCCGACAGTATGCGCGCTTATCTTCCACTTAAAGTTTATAATGAAAGTAAGCAGAATGGAAAGTGCTGCACCTAATATCACAATTTTAAATATGCTTGGAAATTCCGCATTGTGAAATAGGTAGAGTAATGCGAAAAAATACAGCGCAGTGCTACTGTATGGGATGATACGCTCCTCGTTTGAATTCATTTCTAAACTTTGGATGCGTCCCATTTTTAATAATATCAAGGCATTAACTGTAGGAAGTAAAAAGGTGAAAAGAAAAGTCACACCGAGAATAATGTATTTTAAAGTTTCTGAAATGAAAGCTGAAATATAGTTGTCTGTAAAAAAAATAAATGCAAAGCCATAAGTTGGCATAAGCAAAGGGTGAAAAAGGTAAGAGATTATTTTTGCAATGCGAGTTTCCAATTTCCAAATAACAAATTAGCGAATCTGTGTGTACTGATTTTCGGAGTGTAAATCCTATCTTTTTTAAAGTTCTTTTCTGAGACGGGCAACCGGGATTTCAAGCTGTTCGCGGTATTTCGCGATCGTTCTTCTGGCAATGTTATAGCCTTTTTCTTTTAGAATTTTTGTCAGTTTATCATCTGTCAAAGGTTTCTTTTTGTTTTCTGCAGCAATACAATCTTCCAGGATTTTCTTTACCTCTCTTGTAGAAACCTCTTCACCACTATCGGTAGAAAGCGATTCGCTAAAAAAAGATTTCAGTAAAAAAGTTCCGAAAGGCGTTTGAACATATTTACTATTTGCAACTCTGGAGATTGTGGAAATATCAAGGTTCACCTTTTCTGCGATATCTTTTAAAATCATAGGTTTTAATTGAGTTTCATCACCGGTCAAAAAGTAATCTTTTTGATATTCCATGATTGCGTTCATAGAATAAAGCAATGTATAACTGCGTTGCTGTAAGGCATCAATGAACCATTTTGCTCCCTCAAGTTTCTGTTTTACAAACATCGATGCTTCCTTGCTGCTCTTGTCTTTTGATTTTGAATATTCCTCCAGCATCTGGGCGTATTCTTTACTCACTTTCAGATCGGGTGAATTGCGTGAATTCAATGTAAGGATCAATTGCCCGTCTTCATTTACAATCATAAAATCTGCAATTACTTGCTGATGGCTTTTTTGTCCATCGGCCATTGAATTGCCTGGTCGTGGGTTTAATTTCAAAATTTCCTGGATGACTTCTTTCAACGTTTCATCATCAATTTCCAGTTTTTTAGAAATTTTATCGTAATGTTTTTTCGAGAATTCATCCATTTGTTTCTCTACTACTTCTGTAGCGAGTTCAACAATCATATTTTGAACCGAAATGCGTCTCAATTGGATAAGCAAGCACTCTTGTAAATCGCGGGCACCGATGCCTGCGGGGTCAAAATCCTGGATAACTTTTAACAACTCATTCAGTTCTTCTTCTGTAGTAGTTATGTTTTGGGAAAAAGCGATATCATCCACAATCGAAGACAATTCTCTTCTTAAATATCCATCATCATCCAAATTTCCAATCAAGTGAAGGGCAATCTGATATTCGCTGTCATCAAGGTCTTTCATTCCAAGTTGACTTTCAAGCATATCTTGGAAGGAAACACCCACTGAAAATGGAATATCTTTCCGCTCTTCATCCGGACTAATATTGTTTGCTTTTAGTTTATAGGAAGCGCCTTCATCTTCATCCATATAGTCGCTAAGGCTGAAGTCTTCCCTTTGATTGTCAGCATCCTTGGCTGTTTCTTCATACTCTTCATCGTTATCAAATTCGTCTTTGGGTTCATCATCCGTTTCCACACCTTCTTCAAGTGCGGGATTAATTTCCATTTCTTCTTTGATACGTTGTTCTAGAGCAATAGTAGGTAACTGCAACAATTTCATTAATTGAATTTGCTGCGGGGATAATTTTTGAAGTAACTTTTGTGACTGTATCTGCCTTAACATAATCGTTCTGCTCTAACTTTTTGTTTTTACAAAAGTAACAAAAATTCAGTCAAAATAGAGTGAGGAAAATAATAGAAATCAGATTTTGAATCCAATCACCAATACATCATCAACCTGTTCCAACTCCCCTTTCCAATCGAGGAAGTTTTTGAGAAGGAGTTGTTCTTGTTCTTTGATTGGTTTATGGTATATATCGGAAACTAGTTTTTGCATGTTTCCAACCATGAATTTTTTTCCTTTAGAACCACCAAATTGATCGGCATATCCATCGGAAAAAAGATAGATCGTGTCTCCTTTTTCAATGGAGATGCTGTGATTTGTGAAGGTTCGTTTTACCTCATTCTCCATCTCCAGACCTCCTATCGGAAATTTATTGGCTTTGATGATTTCAAATGCTTCTTCACCATTTTTATTTTTTCTGAAGATCCAAAGCGGACGATTTGCACCAGCATACTCCAGAATAGTTCCTTCTTCATTTAATGAACACAAAGCAATGTCCATTCCATCGCGTCTTTCGTTTTCGCTATTGCCACTTTGTTTTAAGGCAGTTTTTACACCAAGGTGTAATTCATTTAAGATTTCAGCAGGTGAGGTAATATTTTTTTCCGTAACGATCTCATTCAAAAGTGTATTGCCGATGATACTCATAAATGCTCCCGGAACTCCATGTCCTGTGCAATCTACAGACGCTATAAATCTTTTTTTGTTTCGTTTAGCAAACCAATAAAAATCACCGCTGACAATGTCTTTCGGTAAATACAAAACAAAGGCTTCTTTTAATTCTTTATGTAGATTTTGCAAAGGAGGAAGTAAGGCTTCCTGGATATTCTTTGCGTATTTAATACTGTCCGTTATGTCGTGATTTTTTGCTTCAATAATTGCCTTTTGTTCAGTGACTTCTTTATTTACGATCTCAACTTTTTCTTTTTCCTGACGAAGCTGGAAGGTTCGCAATTGAACTTCTTGTTCAAGATCAATTTTTGCTTTCTTAAGATTGCGTGTTCTGACTGTAATAAACAAATAGATGCTTCCGAATGAAACTAAGCCAAGTAATGAATAGAACCACCAGGTTTTGAACCATGGTGGGAGAATAGAGAATTTGAAAGTGACATCTTTTTGGTTCCAAACTCCATCGTTGTTCATTGCCTTTAAATGAAAGGTGTAATCTCCGGCAGGCAAAGATGAATATGTAGCTTCGGTTTTCGATGTTGGCGGAAACCAATCCGCATCCGCACCTTCCAGCTTGAATTGATATTTTACTTTATTGGGATTGGTGATACACACACCAATAAAATCAAATGTTATGTGATTTTTGTGATAAGGTAATACAAGCATACTTGGTAAGTTGCCGGCACTGTCTATTCCTGCTGAGTAGTTGAGCAAATCTTCATCTGCA
>JBILYL010000220.1:0-5090 GCA_044377775.1 Bacteroidia bacterium | reverse complement strand
CAAAAACTTTTGTGTCCCAGATATTCAAAGCGATGGAAGAACCGGTGATTCCTGAAGCTCCAATACTGGCGAATGGAAAAAAAGACAGCACCTTTGCTTACCGTTATTACAAAGCTCACTTTTTCGACAATATCGATTTTAGTGACGACAGACTTCTTAGAACTCCTATTTTCCAAAATAAAGTAAAACAATACTTAGATAAACTAACACCTCAAACCCCCGACTCTATCGCTGTATCGACAGACATTCTGATTGAGAAAGGACGCGCAAATGAAGAAGTGTTTAAATACCTGGTAAACTGGATCACTTACAATTACGAAAGTTCAAAAATAATGGGAATGGATGCAGTGTTTGTCCATATTGTTGAACGTTACCATGCCAAACAGCAAACACCATGGATCGATTCAACTCAGCTTTACAAAGTAGTGAATCGTGCGTACACATTAAAACCATTATTAATCGGTAAAAAAACGCCTGCAATTATAATGCAGGACTCATTGGGGAAAGAAATATCCTTGTATGAAATAAAAGCAAAATATACCGTATTGATCTTTTGGGATCATGGTTGCGGTCATTGTAAAAAGGAAATGCCCAAGCTTGTTGAATTGCATAAAAAGTTGAAAGAAAAAGGAGTGCAGGTCTATGCTGTGGAAACAGAAGACAATCCCAAGGAGTGGAAAAAATTCATGAAGGAAAATCAAATGAACTTTACAAACGTATACCAACCTGATCAATACAAAAGAGCTGTTACAAAAAAAATATATGACATTTACAGTACACCGGTGATCTATTTATTAGATGAAAACAAGATCATCAGAGCCAAACGAATTGATGTAGAACAATTGGGCAACCTGATCGATTTCACTGAAAAAGAGCGTTTGGAAAAAGAAAAAAAAGCACACTAATAAATAAGAATGCTTTATTAAATAGATAAAAAAAATCCCCGGAGTAAGTTCTGGGGATTTTTATTTTATACGGGTTACAATTATAGTATTCCCTCGGGAGTAGTCGAATCGCCATTCTTTATCAAAAATACGAGGCAAATAACGTTTATACAGATTGATCCTTGAAGTCAATTTATCTTCGGGTTCATCTTCCTTAGCCAGACCGGTAAACTCGTAGGTTACCATTTTAGGGTGTTCAGCCATAAACATTTTCACGACCTTGACAATCGTAGTCATAACACGGTATAATTCACCCTTATTGGTTACGGTATATTCCTCCCCTTCATATTCATCATTGGTAACACCGAAAACTATTGTAGCATGCAAAATATTATCCTGCCTACGGCCAAAACGAACCTCATAATTGATGTCGTTGTCCGTGTTAAAATAATAAACACCTGCAGTAATTATTGCCGGAGCTATGATGTGATATTCCTCTACAGAACCCAATTTCCTATTTTTATAGTTTAGAACCCTAAAATTATGAAATTTATTGGTATTAACCGTTTTTTAACGCAGAAACCAGCATAATTATGAATACTTTTGGAACGGTCTACTATTCAGATGAATATTCTGTTATTTGGGGTCTGATTTTTGTGAAAACAGAATAAATAGAAGCGTTTTTTTACAATATGAATAAAATCAACATACAAGCCAAGTTTGCATTTCTAGTAATCGTGCTGTTCCTTATTTTTCAAAACAGTTTTGCCCAAAATGTTCCCGTATTAAAAATAACGGATCTGAAAAACCGCTTTGAAAACAATTCAGACACAACTTATATTGTAAACTTCTGGGCAACATGGTGCTCGCCATGCGTAAAAGAACTTCCCGATTTTGATAGCATATCGAAAGTATACATGAATACAAAAGTGAAAGTACTGCTGGTAACGATGGATTTTAAAGAGGACCTGAAATCGAAAGTAATACCTTTTATTATAGCAAAAAATCTATATTCTGAAGTGCTTTTATTAGACGAAGTGAATGGAAATTATTTCATCCCTAAAATTTCTGACGCTTGGTCTGGTGCTATTCCTGCTACATTAATACTGAATCAAAAAAATAATTTCAGACATTTTTTTGAAAAAAAACTAACCTTTGATATTTTAAAATCGGAAATTGAAGCAGCTGAATTAAAATAGTACATAATATATATCTAGAATAACAATAATATGAAACCTAAATTTATCAACATTGCCTTAATTGCGGTTGCAACGAGTGTTTTTGTATATGCTTTTTTTATATACGACAACAATAAACCACTTCGTTATCTGGCAATTTTCGGAGAAAAAAGTTACGAATCAAAAAACGGAACAACAGATACCACCTATCATACGATTCAAAATTTCAGCTTTACTGATCAGGATGGAAAAACAGTAACAGAAAAGAATTTTGAAGGTAGTATTTATGTAACCGACTTTTTTTTCACAACCTGCCATAGTATTTGTCCGATCATGAGTACACAAATGGAACGCATTGCAGACAAATTCAAGGGAAATAATGAAGTGAAATTTCTGTCACACACCGTTGACCCCGAAATTGATACCGTAGAACAATTAAAAACATACGCGATCAAGCACAATGCAGATTCAAATCAGTGGAAATTTGTGACAGGAGAAAAGAAAGCACTATACGAGATCGCACGAACAGGATATCTTTTAAATGCAGAAGAAGGCGATGGCGGACCTGATGATTTTATACATACACAAAACTTTGCATTGATCGACAAAGACAAACGCATAAGAGGTTTTTATGACGGAACGGATTCAACGGAAATTAATCAATTAATGAAGGATATAGATCTGTTATTAGCTGAATATCATTACCTTGAGAAAAGGTAATTTGGAAATTTGAAAATGTGTCAATTTGGAAATTAAAATAATATAAACATCAAAAATCCCTTTCATTCATGAATAAAAGGGATTTTTAATGTCAAGAAAATAACAATTGACTCATTTTGTCGAATTATTCCACTCGCTTAATAGAACAACCAACAGATTTTGAGGTGTTTGTTTTAATCGCTTTCCCTGTCCCAACTGCTACGATCGCATCTTTCAAATAATGCTCTTTTGCATCGTTTGGATCCTTGATATTGTCATCGATTGCACCACGGTAAGCAAGACCTTTTTTATCGAAAAGAAAACAATGAGGAGTGCGGGAAGCACCAAATGAATTTGCAACCAATGAGTTTTTATCTAATGTATAATAAAAATCATATCCTTGGGTTGCAGCATATTTCTTCATCGCATCAAATGAATCTTCATCTGCTCGTTGAGCTTCATTTGAATTTAATAAAATAAAACCTACTTTGTTCGCTTTCGTAATTTTTGATAATTCTTTGATGCGCGATTCACTTAACTTAACGTAAGGACACGTATTACAAGAAAAAATAACAAGCAAGCCATTTTCACCTTTAGCATCGTTCAAGGATACTTCTTTTCCACTGATATCCATCATTTTAACATCTGCACTTGGTATTGGCTTACCCATTTCCAATTCAGTATAATCTGCTACTTTAAAAGCTGCAGCAGTTAAAAATGCGACAGCCAAAACTGTTGAAATCTTGATCACTTTTTTCATTTTCGATTGTTTTTTAAATTACAATCATAAATTTACAAAAATCAAACCAAAAATCCATCAATTACTTATTAATTCTTTGTACACAAATTTTTCCTGCAGCGATTCGAAGGGACGGTAAATATAATAGACATAATCGTCCTTGATCTTTATTTTCTCGACATATTGATTAATAAGCTTAAAAGACGCAATGATCTTACCCGTTTTCATATCGATATTTTTCAAATAATAAAATCCATTCTTTTGATACAAAGCATACGCCTTGTTTTTTACTTTATCAACGATCACTTCGTTTTTCCAATCCCTCCAACTTTTGGGGTGATTATAATCAATCGGAATGGAGTCGAGTTGATTTAGTTGACCATCGAATTTAAAAATGGCATTGCTGCTGTGATCAAAAACACAAACGGTATCATTCAAAACATACAAAGGTGAATACAAAGGAGAATAATACATGCTGCTTGTCAATCCACTAATAGTAGCCGCAACACGATGTTTGTCAATCCCATAATAATCAGCAAGTTTTCGTGCGTATACACGATCTTTGGATTTTAAAAAATAATATTCCATATTATATCCATGCATTACTTCGGGGTCACCCACTTTTTTAAATGGAATAATGCTTTTTTCAGACGAATTAAAAGCATAATAAGTAAACTCAGGGTAATCGCGTTGATAATTAGAAAAATAAATGGAATTGTTCGCACTATCAATACACGGCATTATAAATTTCCGGTAATCATCCACAGGCAATGAGGCAAGGTGCAATACATTTTCTTTAACAGTAATTCGATAAATATGTCCGGCACAGATAACATTTACATATCCCATATAATCTTTATAAAATTTTTGAGCTTCATCGGGGAGATCAAATGATGAAAGTACATTTTGAGATGCATCAATTAAACGAACCGAAGCGTTTTCAAGACTTCTCCCGAAAGTGAGTATTAACATATTATTGTCAATAAATTCATAATCGGCAACACTGTATTTCCATGTTCCAAAAACGGTGTCTACGATCCTTTTATCCGAAATTGTTACTTGTGGCAGATCAAGTATTCTCTGAGCTTGAAGTTCTACTGAAAAATAAAGTACTACAGTGGAAAATAGTATAAAATAACGCATACAGACCTCCTTTTTTTAAAAGATAGACGCAATAGCAGATTATTTTCCATAAATTAGCAAATCAAACAGATGCTTTACGATTATTATAAAATATTAGACATTCCAAGAACAGCCAGCCTGAACGATATAAAAAAAGCATATCGCAACAAGGCTAAGCTGGTACATCCCGATGTCAATAAATCGGAAAAGGCAAACGAAATATTTATTGTAGTTGGTGAAGCATACGATATATTGACGGATGAAAATAAAAGATATCTATACGATATAAAATTAAATTATATCGATTCGGAAAAGCTCAATGCAGAAAGAAAAAAACACTACTATGGTTCTTCTGTAAAAAATGACAGCTTTACAAATCCATCCAATTCAAACTTTCAAAACGACTTCAACAACTTCAGCAAATACAGCTACAAGGAAAAAACGGATGCCGACTATTATAAAAAATCG
>JBILYL010000028.1:0-15125 GCA_044377775.1 Bacteroidia bacterium | reverse complement strand
TGTTTTGCAGGCATCAGAGAGCAAAAACAAGATCTCTTTTATCATATCCGATTTTCAAAAAAGCATCCTGAACCTCGACAAATTTAAAAACGACACCAGCGTCCAATTTAATTTCATACCCCTAAAGGCATCTGAAAAGAGCAATGTATACATTGATACCTGCTGGTTTGAAAGCCCGGTCAGACAATACAATCAAATAGAAAAGCTCCACGTAAGAGTAAAAAACGTATCCGACAAAGTAATAGAAAACAACTCCATCAAACTTTTTATCAACGGTAGCCAAAAGACACCAGCAAGCTACTCAATTGATAAAAACTCAGAAACGGAGATCGTGCTTTCATTTTCATCAAAGGAAGTTGGTGTTCAGCAATGTAAAATTGAACTAAATGATTATCCTGTTACTTTTGATGATCGGTTTTATTTCAGCTTTGAAGTGGCTAAAAACATTCCAGTACTTTGTATCAATAATGCGGATGCGAATTCAGAAAGTCCTTATCTCAACAAACTGTTCACATCGGATTCATTGTTTGTATATAACAAAACACAAGAAAACAAACTCGACTATTCAACTTTGGGAAATTACAATCTGATCATTTTAAACGAGCTGAAATCGATCTCTTCCGGGTTAGGTCAGGAATTAAAGCGCTTTATGTTCAATGGCGGAAGTGTAATGGTATTCCCGAACAGAGAATCAGAATTAAAAAGCTACAATGATTTTTTCCTATCAACAAAAGCAAATTATTACGAACGATTAGATACGGCAAACACCAAAACAGACAAGATCAATCTGGAACATCCTATTTATAAAGATGTATTTGACAAGAAATTCTTCAGCGCAACCAACCTGGATCTGCCCAAAATTAACGAGTATTTTGTGCTTTCAAAAAACATCCGGAGCAACGAAGAATACCTCTTAAAAATTCAGAATGGCAATGTTTTACTCAGTAAGTATGATGTTGAAAAGGGAAAGCTATACATATCAGCGGTTGGCGTTTCTGACAACTTCAGCAATTTCGCTAAACATGCAATTTTTGTACCCACGCTTTATAAGATAGCCATGTATAGTAAAGTTTCACAGCCACTTTTTTATACCATTGGAAAAGAGGAAGTCATTGAAGGGAAAAGCGTGATCAGTGGAGAAAATGTTTTCCATATAAAAAGCAGTACAGGCAAATTTGATATCATACCGGAACACAAAGTGCTTGATTCAAAAACAGCAATTTATGTTCACAACCAGATAACAGAAGCAGACAATTATATTTTAGTTGCGAATACGGAACTGATACAGGGCGTTTCATTTAATTTCAACAGACAGGAATCGGATCTAACCTGCTATAACGACAGCGAACTAAAAGACGAAATAACAAGATCCAACGCGATAAATATCAACCTATTAGAAATGGATTTAAAAAACATTTCGACATCTCTGGCAGAGTTGGATCAAGGAAAAAAAATGTGGAAACTTTGTGTTATTTTAGCGCTGTTATTTTTAGCGGTAGAAGTACTATTGTTACGCTTTATGAAATAAGTTTCAGAAAAAAATTGAGTAAAAAAATCTATTTTAAGAGATGAATATATTAATTAAACAAGCTCACATCATCGACTCGAAGTCGGCTTACAACGGAAAAGTGATGGATGTTTTAATTGAAAACGGAACGATCAGATCTATTAAACCAAAAATCAGTCCCGAGAAAAATGTAAAAGTTATTGAGGCCGAGAACCTTCACCTTTCAAATGGCTGGCTAGATATGCAGGTAAGTTTTTGTGATCCGGGCTTTGAGCACAAAGAAGATGTTGACAGCGGAATAAGAGCAGCAGCAAGTGGAGGATTTACCGGAGTTGCCTTGGTTTCTTCAACAAATCCTACAATTCATTCCAAAGCAGAAGTATTTTATATAAAGAACAAAACGGCCGATTCAATAGTTGACGTATACCCAATAGGTACTTTGTCGCACAAACAAGAAGGACAAGACATTTCGGAAATGTATGATATGAAACTTGCCGGAGCAGTAGCTTTTTCTGATGATAAAAAATCGGTGAACAACTCCGGACTCCTTATGCGTGCCCTCCTCTATTCTCAAAATTTCGATGGACTTATCATGACCCATTGCGATGAAAAATCAATATCCAATGATGGAAAAATGAACGAAGGTGTTGTTTCCACAAAGCTTGGTTTAAAAGGAATTCCTGCACTGGCGGAGGAATTAATGGTGGATAGGAATATTTTTCTGGCAGAGTACACCAATGCACCGATACACTTATCGAACATTTCAACTCACAAATCAGTGGAATTAGTACGTCAGGCAAAAGCAAAAGGAATGAAGATCACCGCTTCTGTAAATGCTTATAGCATCGCTCTGGACGAAAAAGTATTGTCAGGATTCGACAGCAATTACAAACTGAATCCCCCCCTGCGGACGAAAGAAGATATTGAAGCACTAAAAAAAGGTATTAAAGATGGAACGATCGATACGATCACCTGCGATCACCGTCCACAGGATATTGAATCGAAAGATGTAGAATTCGATCTGGCCTCCAACGGAATGATCGGTTTGGAAAGCGCATTCGGATTGATCAATACAAATAAGGGGAAAATTAAATTAGAGACGATAATCAATGCACTTTCAGCTAACCCAAGAAAAATATTAAAACTAAAAGAAGCGAAGATTGCAGAAGGTGAAATAGCGAACCTTACGATCTTTAACCCCAGTCAAGAATGGGTTTTTGAAAAGAAGCACATCCAATCAAAATCATCAAATACTCCCTTTATCGGGACAACATTCACAGGAAAAGTAATCGGCATCATAAACAAGAAACAATCGTATTTCAATAAATAGTCCGCAAGATTTTATCTTACTTAGATTTTGTAGCATGATATTTTTTTGTAGTTTAGCCATTGATAAAATTTTATGAATACGTTATTAACCCATAATTAAAAGAAAAATGTTTTTAAAGAAAAAATCATTCGCATTAAAAGGCGCATTCTTTATTGCAGCAAGTATGATCTTTGCAGCTTGCGGAAGCGATAATACTAAAGAAGAAAGTATCACTGCTCCGGTAGAAGATTCAGTTGTAGCTGAGGCTGAAACACAGGAAATCACGTATTCCCTTCCTTCACCACTTCAAATTGCATCTATCTTTAAAAAATCAGGGTTAAAATATAAAGCTGGAATCACTAGTGATATGAGAGATCCCGCAAAATACACAACGAACATCAATAAAGCGATAAACCTTGGCGTTTATAGCGCTGATTTGTCATATGCCGTTCTGAATAAACAAAATCAGGAAGCAATGACCTATATGAAATTAAGCCGTCAGTTGGCTGATAACTTAGGAATGGGTTCTGTATTTGATCAAGGGAACTTATCAAAACGTTTCGAGAAAAACCTAAGCAATGAGGATTCATTAGCATATATTATCGCTGAATTGCAGATGGTAACAGATATGTATTTAGATGAGAACGATCAACAGCAAGTTACGTCAATCGTGTTTTCAGGAGCATGGATAGAAAGTATGTATATCGCGTCTAAGGTTTTTGAAAAAGGAAAAGACAAATCGTTGAACAACAAATTGGCGGAACAAATGACCATCTTGGGAAGCATTATCAACGCTTTAAAAGCTGAAGAGAAAAAAGATCCTGCAATCACAGGTTTAATTGCTGACATGGTTGCTGTAAAAGATATTTATGATGCATTACCTTCTGTAAAAAACAATCCGGAAGCATCGGACGATATGGAAAAAGAATTGACACTGACAGATGATGAAGTGACTCAATTAACTACAAAAATTGAAGCGATGCGTGTTAAATTTATCAATGGTTAATTCTTTAAAATACTAAAACAATATTAAATTGGAGATTATGAAAAAAGCATATTTTATAAGTTTAGTTGGTTTATTATTCCTTTTTGGATTTACCACTATTCAAACAACAGATAGTTGTGATAAAAAAGCGTTGACAGCAAGTTGTAAGAAAAAACTTGATCAGTACAAATACGACAGTCAAAAATTCACAAAGATCAATTTCACTAAAAAAACGCAACAATTAGAGGTTGAAGTGCCTATTTTTATTGGTGAAAAATACCGTTTGGTTTTTAATACATCCGGTCTTCCTAAAAATGTAAAGATCAATATCTATACAAAAGACAAAGAAGCTAAAAAAAGAGAAGCAATTTTCTCAACAAAAGATGCTAAAGCTGACGAAAAAGAATTTGTATTTGATGCACCACGTGCACGCAAAATGTTTGTTGACTATGATGTTCCTGCAGACAGCACAAACGCAAAACTTACCGGATGTATGATCTTTATGGTTGGATATAAATAAAAAAATATGAATAAAAGTAAATTCAGATTTACTATACTTATTATGGTTAGTGCACTATTGTGTACTAACCATAATATTTTTGGGCAGTGCAAAGCAAAGCAGATAATGAAAAGCTGCAAACCAAACGTACCAAAACCATACAAGTATGATGCATATGTTGTTACTGAATTCACCTTTGATGATAAAGAAAAAAAAAAAGAAGTGATGTTCACTGCTTTCAATGGCATGAAATACCGTCTCATCTTCTGCTCTTCCGGTTTTGAAGAACCGGTAAAAATGAATATTTACGACAAAAGCAACCGTGTAAAAAAAGGTAGAAACAAACTATACGACAATACTCAGGGAGTCGACAATAATTTCTGGTCGTTTCAGCCAACAAAACCCGGCAATTATTATATTGAATACGAAATACCCAAAAGCATCGATGGGAAAGTGAAAACGGGATGTGTTGTTCTTCTGATCGGCTATGCGGGCAAAGAAGAATTGGCAGACTAATTTTTTTGCAAATGCTTTAAATTGCTTCGTCACAATGAACTGTTCACCTTCTTTTTTTCTTAAATACACATTTCTGTTTTTTCTCTTACTATCTTTCGAAAGCACTTTCTCTCAATATAAGATCTCACAGATTATTGACGAAAACAATTGAATATTTCTAAACCTTATAAATACGATGGTTTTTTAATGAAGGAATTCAACATTGATCTCCTTAACCAAAATATTCCATTATAATTTGTCGCTTTTAAAAATCAGAAATACAAACTGATCTTTTGCTCCTCTAAGTTCGAAGAATCTGTTTTGATAAGCATTTACAACAAAGCAACTCCCGACATTAAAGAAGAAAAAGCAATTAACGCAACTTCATCTTCATGGACGTTTGAACCAAAGGATCCAGGCACCTACTCCATCATTTATGAAATTCCGCCAAGCAATACCGATGTAGCACACAAAGCCTGTATACTAATGCTCATCGGTTTTAAATAAACTTCACCCATTAAAATTCATTGAAAAGAATGAATCAATCTCTTCTTTATTCGCTACTGTTTTTAACATAAAAAAGTTTGCTTCATACCTCGCAATTACGATTCGTATAAAAATAAATGCGGATAATAACAAGTCCGATCTCAATCAATAATCTGAAATTTGAAATTTTTAATATTTTTCTCGCATAATCAATTATCTTTGCAGCCTTATTAATTCCTGCGTCCGTTTGTTTGGATGTTTGGCAAACTCAAAAAAAATGATTAAAATAACTCTACCCGATGGTTCTGTGCGTGAATACGCAAAAGGAACAACAGCGCTACAAGTAGCGCTATCAATCTCCGAAGGCTTAGCGAGAAATGTTTTAGCAGCAAAAGTAAATGGCGAAGTATGGGATGCAACCCGCGCTATTAACAATGATGCGAAATTAGTATTGCTGACGATGAACGATGCTGAAGGAAAATCAACGCTCTGGCATTCTTCAGCGCATTTGATGGCGGAAGCGCTGGAATCAATTTATCCTGGGACAAAATTCGGAATCGGACCTCCGATTGATAACGGATTTTATTACGATATCGATCTGGGTGGAAAAACAATTTCTCAGGATGACTTCAAAAAAATTGAAGACAAGATGCTTGAATTGGCCCGCTTGGGTAATGAATACAAGCGGACAGAGATATCTAAGGCGGAGGCGATCAAGTATTTCAAAGAGAAAGATGATGAATATAAATTAGACCTTTTAGAAGGTTTAGAAGACGGGCAGATCACCTTTTACCAACAAGGTAATTTCACGGATCTTTGTCGCGGACCACACATTCCCAATACCGGTTTTGTAAAAGCGGTAAAGTTGATGAATGTTGCCGGAGCGTATTGGAGAGGTGATGAAAAAAATAAAATGCTGACACGTGTATACGCGATCACATTCACAAAACAAAAAGAGCTTACCGATTATTTAGTATTGCTGGAGGAGGCGAAAAAACGCGACCACCGCAAGCTTGGTAAAGAATTAGAACTCTTCGCTTTTTCTGAAAAAGTGGGAATGGGTTTACCATTGTGGCTTCCCAAAGGAGCAGCTTTGCGTGAGCGCTTGATCCAGTTTTTACAGAAACAACAATTAAAAAATGGTTATTTACCGGTCGCTACACCTCATATCGGAAATAAAAATCTATACATCACATCCGGTCATTATGAGAAATACGGTGCAGATTCTTTTCAGCCGATCCGCACTCCACATGAAGGAGAAGAGTTTTTCTTAAAACCGATGAACTGTCCGCATCACTGCGAGATCTATAAAACATCACCCCGTTCATACAAAGACTTACCAATTCGTTTTGCTGAATTCGGTACGGTTTACAGATATGAACAAGCAGGTGAATTACACGGATTAACGCGCGTACGAGGATTTACACAAGATGATGCCCACTTATTTTGCCGTCCTGATCAAGTGAAAGAAGAGTTCTGCAAAGTAATTGATCTTGTACTTTACGTATTCAATGCATTGGATTTTAAGGATTTTACAGCGCAAATATCTTTGCGTGACCCTGAAAACAAAACAAAATATATCGGATCCGATGAAAATTGGGCCTTAGCGGAAAGCGCGATCATCGAATCAGCAGCAGAAAAAGGTTTAAAAACGGTCGTTGAATTAGGCGAAGCTGCTTTTTATGGTCCGAAACTGGATTTCATGGTAAAAGATGCGATCGGAAGAAAATGGCAATTAGGAACCATTCAGGTTGATTACAACCTTCCTGAGCGCTTTGAGCTTGAATATACAGGCAGCGATAACCAAAAGCACCGCCCTGTTATGATTCACCGTGCTCCTTTTGGGTCTTTAGAACGATTTATCGCTGTATTGATTGAGCATTGCGCAGGAAAATTCCCACTTTGGCTGACTCCGGATCAGATCGCAGTATTGCCGATCAGCGAAAAATACAACGATTACGCAAAAAAAGTTTTAGAATTGTTAAAAAATTACGATATTCGCGGGCTCGTAGACGACAGAAATGAGAAAATAGGGAAGAAAATACGGGATACGGAATTGCAAAAAGTGCCGTATATGTTGATTGTTGGGGAGAAAGAAGAAGCAGAAAACATGGTGTCTGTGCGTAAGCAAGGCGAAGGAGATTTGGGAAGTTTTGCTTTGGAAGAGTTTGCAAAGATCATCAACACAGAAATTGAGAACAGATTTAATAAATAAAGTATTAACAAAATTAGGAGGAACAAGCTATAGCAGCTCCATTTAACAGCAATTCAGGCAATAAATTCAATAAGCCTGCACCGGGAAAATTTGTAAAGCCGGGAACTTCAGCAACAGGAACAGCTCCTGCTGCAAACGTTGATAGACGTTTTGGAAGAGGTGGACAAAGAAGAAGAGAAGAACTTCATGCGATCAATGAACGGATCAGAGCAAAGGAAGTTCGTGTAGTTTTTGAAGGTGTTGAACCGGGTGTTTATCCGATCGATAAAGCTTTAGAAATTGCTAAGGAAGCGGGTTTAGACTTGGTTGAGATTTCACCAAATGCTGTTCCACCTGTTTGTAAAGTAGTTGATTATAAAAAGTTTTTATACGATCAGAAAAAGAAACAAAAAGAACTAAAGGCCAAAGCACAAAAAACGGTTATTAAAGAAATTCGTTTTGGTCCGCAAACAGATGAGCACGATTTCAATTTCAAGAAAAATCATGCTATTAAGTTTTTGCAAGAAGGTTCGAAAGTAAAAGCATTTGTATTTTTCAAAGGACGTTCGATCTTATTTAAAGAGCACGGTGAAATATTATTGTTACGCTTTGTGAATGAACTGGAAGAATACGGAAAACCTGAACAAATGCCGGTTTTAGAAGGCAAGAAAATGATCATGGTGATTGCTCCGAAAAAGAAATAAACAATTTTTGCAATTTTTTTAATTTTTAATTTTTAATCAATAATTCAGTAAGATGCCTAAAATGAAAACGCATTCCGGAGCGAAAAAAAGATTTTCGTTGACTGGAACAGGAAAAGTGAAAAGAAAACATGCATTTAAAAGTCACATCTTGACCAAAAAAACTACTAAGTCTAAACGTGCTTTAACTGGTACAACAATAGTAGATGTTACAGATTTGCCTCGCGTAAAAGCAATGTTAACGATCGGAAAATAATTTCCGAACAACAAAAATTTAAATACAGTTTAACTAATAATAACCAGGTCCTCAGTATTAAGTTTCTTTTAACTGTAAGAACGCTGAAACCAAAAAAACAAAAACAACATGCCTAGATCGGTTAACTCGGTGGCTTCAAGAGCCAGAAGAAAAAAAGTATTAAAACAAACAAAAGGGTATTGGGGAGCAAGAAAAAATGTTCTTACAATTGCTAAAAACGTTTTAGAAAAAGGTTTAACTTACGCTTACCGCGATAGAAAACAAAAGAAACGTAATTTCCGTGCAATCTGGATCCAACGTATCAACGCTGGTGTTCGTCCTTACGGAATGTCCTACTCTGTGTTTATGGGTAAAGTACACGCTAAAAATATCGATTTGAACCGTAAGGTTTTGGCTGATTTAGCAATGAACAACCCGGAAGCTTTTAAAGCTGTGGTTGAATCAGTAAAATAGAATAAATATTTATGCTACGACAAAAAAGGTTTCACAGAAATGTGAGACCTTTTTTGTTTTAATACTTCCAGGAACTAATATAATCAGGTGTTATAGACACTCAACTCTCTTAGACATGTATAAATATGGGGGATTATGTTTTTAATAACTTTCTTTTAGTAAGTAATTTAGCCTAAGAAAAGTTAAAAACTCACTTAACATAATTTCAAAATGAAAAAACTAATATCCATTTTTATGATGTTAATAACACTTAGCAATATCAATGCGCAAGTTAAAACATCAAATAGGCTATTGCAAAAAGAAGCCTTACCAGGAAAAGTAACAAGAGCAATGGGAGATACATTGCTATATATGCCACTACCAAATATGATTGTGAATCCGATGGATAGTCCACTATTTACATACCAAACGGAAGATTTAGACTATTTAACACCCTTTAACCCTCCCAATAGTTTTGAATTTGGTATGTATTATTCTTCCGACTCCTCCCTAGCAGCGATGGGCGAACCGACAGGAACTAATTTTTTTCATCCGTGGGAAACGCCTTATCCTGTTGGTGATGATTCAGCATTTTTTTGGGGAGCAACCTCTTATTTTACGCCAGCCGGCATAGCAGATAATTGGCTATCATTTGGCCCTATCACAATACCAGCGATTGGCGCTACTTTAAAATGGTACGACAGAACAAGAGCATATCGTGATGGATATTCGGTTAAAATTTCTACTTCTGGACTAACTAGTTACACAGACTTTACAAACCCAGCTATTTATACTGAAACGGATGCAGCAAGTCCTTCACCCACTTATACTATTGATACTACTTGGGAATTCAAATCAGTGGCAATTCCAGCTTCATATAATGGTTTGCCTATATACATAGCCTTTCATCATACAGCAAACGATATGGATATGCTTTACTTAGATGAAATAACTTTGGTTGAAGGAGGTCTTACGACATCTTGTAATGCAAATTTTGCAATTGTTCAGGATACGGCCAATCTTTACAATTATACAATTTATAGCAGCGCATCAAGCAGTGGAAGTATTTCATATTTATGGGATTTTGGTGATACCACAACTTCTACTCTACAATATCCAACACATACATATACTGGTTCCGGCCCATATCAAATATGCTTAACAGTTTCTGATACTAGTGGTTGTTCAGATACATATTGCGACACCATTGTTCCAGGAATGTGGGCATCAGCAATAACAACTGTTACAGCCGTCCCTGCTACGACAGACATAGTTGAAGTATTACAAAACAACATATTTGATATTTTCCCTAATCCGGTTAATGATAAAGCCACCATTCGTTTTACTTTAATGAAAGAAGAAATGGTTGAAATTTCAATTGTTGACCTTTTAGGTAAAAAAATAGCCGTAATAGAAGACAGAAACTTGATTGCAGGAAAAAAGGAATTCAACTGGAATGCTGAAGGTCTTAGTAATGGAATGTATTTAATACAGATTCAAGTAGGAGAAATCAAATTCACTAAAAAATTAATCGTTAGTAAAAAGTAAACTCAAGAATTACTAAAAGCTCTGTCCTGATTCTCCAAGGCAGAGCTTTTTTTATTAGCTTTACTTCATGAGTAAAAGCTATACGGTTCTCCTCTCCTCTATTCTTGCCCTTTTTGTTTGCTTGCTCCTCATGCTTTGCTATTTCAATCGCCTGGCAACCGATGATTATTACTTTATCTGGGATGTCAGAAATCACGGGATCATTAAGGGTGTTACTTCTCAGTACTTAGAATGGTGCGGACGATTTGCTGCTACTTTTTTTATGGATATTTTTTATAAATGGTTTGATGTTGAACACACCTACTATTCTTTTTTTCCTTTTCTGTCGGCACTTTTACTTTTTTCCGGGCTTTATAATTTACTTCAAAATACATGCAGCATTATCCAATTAGCTTTAACGAAATCCCAAACTATTCTTGCTGCCGCCTCCTTCTCCGCATTACTGTTTTTTCTCAGTATAGATATTGGTGAATCATGGTTTTGGTTTTGTGGTCTGAGTTCCTATTTATGGAGCATCATTGCTTTTATATGGGGCATTTCATTTTTGCTGAATACAAAAAAGTCAAAAGGATCGCTCTTCGCTTCCATCTTATGTTTTATCTATATTGGCGGGTCGTCTGAAGTATATTCAGCGATCTACGGCCTACTGATGATCAGCTATTTATTTTATCAGTATAAAAAATCAACTAGCCTGACGGCTCTTTTTGCACCAGCATACCACAAACGCCTTTTGATAATTTTAATTCCTTTTACGATTTCCTTTCTGATCTTTTTGGTTGCACCGGGTAATTATCTACGTGATGGCTTATTCCCTGAGCATCAGTTTTGGTATTCCTTTTTTATCACAGCAAAATCCGTTGTGAAATTCGGAGTGTTGTATGTGCCCTTGAAGTTACACTACATCCTTGTTTTTACTTTCCCCTTTCTACTGATCGGAAATGCCTTAAAAGACAAACAAAACAAGCTATTCAATCCTTCATTCAAATCTATTTTCAAGCAACTGAGCCTTGCATTCGCTTCGGTATTATTTATCTTTTTTTTGCTGGTTGCTTATGTAATGGTTGAAACAGGTCCGCCAAGAATCTGGTTTCTGGTTTCCTTTTTGCTTTCCATTTATTGCAGCCTTATTTTTTTCTATGCAGGTTATAAAGGCGTGTTAAATATAAAACAGCTAAGGATCATTAAAAATGTAAGTCTTGTTTTAGGATTCTGCACATTGATCTTTCACCTGATCAATCAATATTCAATTGCATCAACATACGCTCGGGCAAATGATGAACGGATCATGACAATAAAAGGGTTAAATGAACAGATCACAAAAGACACACTCATTTTTCTGGATCCGTTGCCACCTTCAGGAATGCTGTATTCAACCGAGATAGCCCTAGACACAACTCATTTTACAAACAAAGAATTGCGTTTGGGCTACAACTTAAAATTTCACATTGCGCTCCGTAAATAGCAGATTTAAAAACATAGAGACATAGAAATGTAAAAATAGCAGGCTGATCGGCAAATAAATTTTCAACAGAGAAATCTCTTTGACAAAAGCTTGGTTCTGCGCTATGCATACAACCGTAAAAGATTCAGAAATGTTAAAGAAAATAAATCATCTTTTAATAGAAATGCCTTATTCATATGCAAAAAAATCTATGACTCTATGTGGTTAAACCCACGTTATCCTATCGAATACTACAAATGTGAATTGTTTTGCACTTACAACGATAAAAACTTATTTTTACACTGAATTAATCATCCAATTATGACCAAAATATTAGTTGCTACAGAAAAGGCTTTTGCGAAAACAGCTGTTGAAGGAATAAAGAAAATAATTTCAGAAGCTGGTTATGAAATCAGCCTGTTAGAAAATTATACGAATGCTGATGATCTCATTAAAGCTGTTGCCGATGCTGATGCTATGATTATCCGCAGCGATAAAGCAACTCAACAAGTTATAGAAGCAGGTAAAAACTTAAAGCTGATTGTACGCGCAGGAGCTGGTTACGACAATATTGATTTAGCTGCTGCTACTTCAAAAGGAATTGTGGCAATGAATACACCCGGACAAAATTCAAATGCTGTTGCTGAATTAACCTTCGGAATGCTTGTGTTTATGGCAAGAGGGAATTTTAAAGGTGGTTCTGGAACAGAATTAAAAGGAAAGAAAATAGGAATTCATGCATACGGTAACGTTGGAAAAAATGTAGCACGTATTGCAAAAGGATTTGATATGGATGTTTATGCGTTCGATCCATTTGTCCAAAGAGAAGTAATTGAAAAGGACGGTATAAAAGGCGTTGACTCTGTTGAAGAACTTTACAGTACTTGTCATTATATCTCTTTAAACATTCCTGCAACGGAAAAAACGAAGAACTCTATCAATTTAGAATTGTTATCAAAAATGCCTGCAGGTGCTACAGTTATTAATACTGCTAGAAAAGAAGTCATAAACGAAGCGGAATTAAAACAAGTATTTGAAAAGCGTCCTGATTTTAAATACATCTCCGATATTATGCCCGGAAATCATGAGGAACTTATGAAGTTTGAAAATAGGTATTATTGCACTCCTAAAAAACAAGGAGCAGAAACCTCTGAAGCGAATATCAATGCAGGGTTGGCAGCCGCTAATCAGATCGTGGATTTTTTCAAGAATGGTGTCACAAAATTTCAAGTAAATAAATAGTTAGTCAGGAGTACTTAGTTACTAGTTCGTTGACGTTTACGATTATATTTGAGGTCTAACAAATGTTATAAAGTATTAGAAAGATTATGCAATTTAATTTTGAGAAACTTATTACTTATCAAAAATCATTGATTTATGTTGATTTCGTTTACGATACAACAGAGCGTTTTCCTAAACAAGAAATTTATTCTTTAACAGATCAATTTAGGAGAGCTGCTGTATCTATTTCATTGAATATTGGAGAAGGAAGCAGCGGTACAAAAAAAGAGTTTATGAATTTCCTCAGAATATCTAATCGTTCATTACGTGAGTGTGTTGTCTGCACATCAATAGCATATAGAAGAAAATATATTAATGATGAAACGCATGAAAAATCAAGGATACTATTGGTAGAGATCGCTAAACTAAACAGCGGACTTCTGAATAGCCTAAAGAACCCCAGCGATAATCGCAAATCGTCTACGAACCCACAACTAGAAGCTACCAACTAATATGGCGAATATTATTCCATTCAAAGGCATTCGTCCTGCAAAAGATAAAGTCCATCTCGTAGCTTCCCGCTCCGTAGATGGCTATAATACTGCCGAATTACACGACAAGCTAGCAAGTAACCCCTACTCCTTTTTACATGTGATCAGTCCGGATTACAGTGACGGAAAAAAATCAAAACCGGGTTCTATCGAACGTTTGCAAAAAGCGAAAACAAAATATCTGAAATTTGTTGAGGAAGAAGTTTTTGTGACAGATGAAAAACCAACCTATTATATCTATCAGCAATTAAAAGATGGCCATATTTATACGGGTATCATTGGTTGTAGCAGTATTGACGATTATTTTAACGGAGTCATAAAAATTCACGAACAAACATTAACGGATCGTGAAGAAAAATTAATGCATTATTTAGAGGTGTGTGATTTTAATGCTGAACCTGTTTTATTCAGCTACCCGAACGATGAAGCAATAGATGAAATTACGATCAATTCAATGCAATCGGATCCCGTTTACGATTTCACCACAACCGACAGAGTAAGACATAAACTATGGATGGTGAACGATCCTGATACTGTTTCGGTCATCCGTCAGCGTTTTGCAAAAATACCTGCGGTTTACATTGCTGATGGTCACCACCGCTCTGCTTCCTCCGGGTTACTTGGTAAATCGAGAAGAGCGAAGAATCCAAATTATACAGGACAAGAACCTTACAACTATTATCTGGGAGTATTCTTTCCGGAAACACAATTAAAGATCTTTGATTTTAACCGTGTTGTAAGAGATTTAAATAATTTAACTGAACAGGAATTTCTGGAAAAACTTTCTGAAAAGTTTATCATCGAAGAAAAAGAAGAACTGTACAAGCCTTCAAAAAAGCACAATTTCAGTATGTATCTGGAAGGAAAATGGTATTCACTGGATGCAAAAAAAGAGATCATTCACAATGAAGAACCGGTAGGAAGTCTGGATGCATCGATATTAACCGAACATATTCTTTCTCCTGTATTAGATGTTCATGACCTTAAAACAGACAAACGGATCGGATTCGTTTCCGGAATCAAAGGAATGAAAGAGTTGAAAAATCAGGTAGACAAATGGAATTTCAAGGTGGCATTCGGATTATATCCGGTTGAAATGGAACAATTGAAACACATCGCGGATACCAATAACATTATGCCTCCGAAAACAACCTGGGTAGAACCGAAGATGAGAAGCGGCTTATTGATTTATAGTCTGAGCGAATAGTTCGGATCACAATACGGGATTAAAAAAAATTAAACTATTCGTATTACCAATTATGTCCATACGCGAGAATCTCCACTTTATAAAATCAACATTACCAGCGCATGTAACGCTTATTGCTGTTACAAAAACGCAGGCGCTTGAAAAGCTGATGGAGGTTTATGACGCAGGACATACGATCTTCGGAGAGAACAAAGTTCAGGAATTGGTGGAAAAGCAGGAAGCCTTGCCAAAAGACATTGAATGGCATTTGATCGGGCATCTTCAAACTAACAAAGTAAAATACATTGCACCAT
>JBILYL010000218.1:0-5099 GCA_044377775.1 Bacteroidia bacterium | reverse complement strand
GGTGTGAATAACTTGTTTGATCTGAATTAAATTAACCGTTTTTCCCCACTAAATACTCGTTTTTTTCTTCAAGACCTTTTGTGTTGATCCCTTAGGTTGATCCTTCTATAAAATTACGCTTAAGATTTTCTATTTAAAATTCAAATCCTATCTTTGACAAAAAAAGAAAATAACTGGTATGGATTTTTTTAAGAAAGAGACAAGAACAGCTTTACAAGCGATTGAATATGCACAGTGGATCGCACACGCACCGATGGTTTTTCAGGCAACCCGCGTTTTACGTGATAGCGGGATACTTCAAAGTATTCAGGAGTCGGGTAGAAAAGGTTTAACGCTTGAGGAAGTTGTAGAAAAAGTAAAATTGCCTCATTATGGTGTGCGTGTTTTGCTTGAATCGGGTTTGGGTATTGGTGTTGTTTTAATTGATGATGAGCAGAAATATACACTTTCTAAAACAGGACATTTTATTTTAAACGACCAGATGACACGCGTGAATATGGACTTTGTTCAGGATGTTTGTTATAAAGGTCTTTTCAATTTGGAAGATTCCATAAAAAATGAAAAGCCGGAAGGTTTAAAAGTGTTCGGAAATTGGAAAACCGTTTATGAAGCCCTTGCACATCTTCCTGAATTTGCTCAGAAATCATGGTTTGGTTTTGATCATTTTTATTCTGATGATGCTTTTCCTTTAGTATTGCCCCTTGTATTTAAAAATAAGCCTAAAAAATTATTGGATATTGGCGGGAATACCGGCAAATGGTCCATCGCATGCGCCAGATTTGATAAAGATGTGCATGTAACAATTGTGGATCTGCCCGGACAAGTAACCATGGCAAAAGCAAACATCGAAAAGCATGGTTTGTCGGATCGTCTTTCTTTTCATGGAACCAATATTTTGGATGAAACGCAAAAACTTCCGAAAGGATATGATGCTGTTTGGATGAGTCAGTTTCTTGATTGCTTTTCGGAAAAGGAAATCATTTCTATCTTAGAACGTTGTCACGAAGCAATTAATGATGACGGGTTTGTATTTATTCTGGAGCCTTTCTGGGATCGTCAACGTTTTGAAGCAGCAGCATTTTCTTTACAACAAACATCTTTATATTTTACGACCATCGCCAATGGAAATAGTCAGATGTACCATTCTGAAGTATTCCTAAAATGTGTGCGTGCAGCCGGTTTTGAAGTGGTAGAACAGATCGATCAGATCGGAGTTAGCCAGAGTTTATTGAAGTGTAGAAAGAAATAATTCTGTCAGAAAAAAAATAAATTATACGAATCTGTGGGTAGTGTGCTCACAGATTTTTTTGTTTATAAACGTTGTACGAATCGTTCACTTCGATTATAAGGTTTGTTTTTGAAATTTTTCTATTCATCAGGATTCGTAAAAATCGTTCTGATTCGGTATCCATGAGCTTATTTTTCATTAAATTCGCATTCTTAAAAAAATATAAAAAACATGTTTGATAATTTAAGCGAAAAGCTGGACAGAGCCTTTAAAGTACTAAAAGGACAAGGTAAAATTACAGAGATAAACGTATCGGAAACAGTTAAGGAGATTCGAAAAGCCTTATTGGATGCCGATGTGAACTATAAGGTTGCAAAACAATTTACCGATAATGTAAAAGAAAAAGCACTCGGACAAAATGTATTAACCTCTATTTCTCCGGGACAATTACTGACCAAGATCACGCACGATGAACTGAGTGCATTAATGGGTGAAACCAGCACCGATATTAAATTAGCAGGTAATCCTACCGTAATTTTGATGAGCGGTTTGCAAGGTTCCGGTAAAACTACCTTTTCAGGAAAGTTGGCCAACCACTTAAAAACAAAACGTGGTAAAAAACCTTTATTGGTTGCCTGTGATATTTATCGTCCTGCGGCAATCGATCAGTTACATGTGTTGGGTGAACAAATTGGGGTGGATGTGTTCTCTGACAGAGAAAATAAAGATGCTGTTTCTATTGCTCAAAAAGGAATTGCTCACGCGAAGTTAAATGGTAACTCTGTCGTGATCATCGATACTGCAGGTCGTTTAGCGATTGATGAGCAGATGATGAACGAGATCGCAGCTGTAAAAGATGCGGTTAAGCCGGATGAGATACTTTTTGTGGTAGACTCAATGACTGGTCAGGATGCTGTAAATACTGCAAAAACCTTCAACGAACGCTTAAATTTTGATGGTGTTGTTCTAACCAAATTAGACGGTGATACCCGTGGTGGTGCTGCTTTATCAATTCTTTCAGTCGTAAACAAACCGATCAAGTTTGTGGGTACTGGCGAAAAGATGGATGCGATCGATGTGTTCCATCCAAGTCGTATGGCCGACAGAATTCTCGGAATGGGAGATGTGGTGACTTTGGTAGAGCGTGCACAGGAACAATATGATGTTGAAGAAGCCCGGAAAATACAAAAGAAGATCGCTAAAAACCAATTTTCCTTTAACGACTTTTTATCACAACTGAATCAGATCAAAAAGATGGGTAACATCAAGGATCTGGTAGGAATGATCCCGGGAGTTGGTAAAGCATTGAAGAATGTTGACATTGACGACAATGCTTTTACAAGCATCGAAGCGATTATTTATTCAATGACTCCGTTTGAACGTGAAAATCCGGATTCATTGAACGGAAAGAGAAGAGAACGCATTGCAAAAGGCAGCGGGACAACCATACAAGATGTAAATCGATTGGTGAAACAATTTGATGATACCCGTAAAATGATGAAGATGATGGGCAACAAGGAGAATATGGCGAAGATGATGCAGCAAATGAAAAATATGCCCGGTATGGGGAGGTAAGATAAAAGTCAAAAGTTAAAAGTTTGAAAGTCAAAAGTTCGGAGAGCTTTCTATCTTTATAAACGTCATCCATTGCCACGACACGGGACCTATCAATTAGAAAGACTGTTTACAAAAATCAGATGCTGTTTCTCGACTTCGCTCGAAATGATAAAAATGAATTAGATTGAAAATGCGTATGACAACAATAATAGACGGTAAATTAATCTCATTACAAATACAAGATGAGATTGCGAATGAAGTAAAAACCATTAAAGCATCGAATGGTAAAATCCCTCATTTGGCAGCTATTTTAGTTGGGAATGATGGCGCGAGTGAAACTTATGTGGGAGCAAAAGTAAAGGCCTGCGAAAAAATAGGTTTTAAATCTACTTTGGTTCGCTTATCTGAATCAACTACTGAAAAAGAATTGTTGTACATCGTTGATGGATTAAATAATGACGCGGATATAGATGGCTACATTGTTCAACTTCCGCTTCCAAAGCATATCAACGAACACAATATTGTGCAGGCCATTGCACCTCAAAAAGATGTAGACGGATTTCATCCTCAGAACATCGGACGAATGGCATTGAATTTACCAACCTATCTTCCTGCAACGCCTTATGGAATAATGCAATTGCTGGAGCGGTATAAGATCGAAACAGCCGGTAAGCATTGTGTTGTAGTTGGGCGGAGTCATATTGTTGGTTCCCCGATGAGTATTCTGATGGCAAGAAATACCGTTCCTGGAAATTGTACGGTAACGATGTGTCATAGTCGTACAGCCAATTTGAAAGAGTTTACTTTGAAAGCTGATATTTTAATTGTTGCTTTAGGGAAACCGGAGTTTATAACTGCAGATATGGTGAAAGATGGAGTAGTAGTAATAGATGTTGGAATTACGCGTGTGGAATCAGCTCAAACAAAAAGCGGTTATAAATTATTGGGTGATGTAAAGTATGATGAAGTAGCTGCTAAAGCATCTTTTATTACGCCTGTTCCCGGTGGAGTAGGACCAATGACCATCGCTTCTTTGTTGATGAATACTTTAAAATCCAGTAGAAAAGAAATCTATCCTTAGATCTTATACTCTCACTCCAAAAACTAATACATCATCCACTTGTTCCCTGTTAGTTTTCTTGTCCTGAGTATAAATATGCTTAATAAAATCTTTCTAAATTTGATGTTTTCATAGCTTTTATTGACTTATGCAGGAACAAAAAAATATTCTGGAAGAAAATTTTAAATCCTCGAACGTGTAAGCTGGATGTTTTGTGAAAATTATTTCTTTTTCTTTTTCTTGAGAGCCGCTTTTTCTTTGTCTAATTTGATGTTATCGCGGATGTCTCTCCAATATTCAGCTCCGTAAGAAACAAATAATTCAGCACCTGCCTTGATGTTCTTTTCAGCTTTGATCCAGCCAGAATTTTTATACACAACGTAGCAGCAATTATTGGTAATTCCCTTAATTTTGGTCAACCCTTTGGCATCGTTTGCATAGCGTGCAAATTCATCGGGTGTGTAATAGGCATCAATACATTTTCTTTTACTGATATAAAATGCGTATCCGTAAATATCATTTTCGGCTCTGCGATCTAATTCGGCTTCTGTAACAATTTCACCAAGGTATTCGATGATGCGTTCACCTTTTTTAATATCACGTTTTGTGAATAAGCCTTTTCCAGTTCCTGGAATGGTTGATTTTTTTACTAATAAGTCTGAGTACATAAATTTGTTTTGAGGGGGCAAAAATAGCAAAAGCTTTGAATGTCAAGCGATTTGTTTGTAAAATAAATGGTATGTTCCTAAAAGGTAGAAATAAAAAGAAGTAGGAGTATAGAGCAATCAGTAATAGAACGGAGTAATTACGTACAGTATTTCTAAAATTACCATTATTGATGGATAGGCAATTTCGCCTACGATACTGGTACTTTTAGCTCTTTTTTGCTTTTTCGGCTGACAATTTTTGTTCATCGTTAGTATCTGCTGAAGCAGGTTTCCTTTTTTCTATGATGGCATAAATTAATACCTAAGTCCTGAAGACTGATTGTTTTCTCAAAGGAAGTTCCGCTTGTCGATTTTAAAAGAATTAACTATTGATCCGCATCGCATTTTACACGTTTAGCGAGTTGTTGTAATCTGTAAAAAGTAGGAATTCTTTCTTTTCGGAAACATCAATTGAGTTTCCAACAGAACGGTGAAAGGATAGAATTTTCCCCTGTTTATCATTTTGAGAATTCGCGTTTATGGATAGCAAAAGGCATACAAAAACTGAAAAAAATAATTGGATAAAACGGAAGCGGATCGAAATAAT
>JBILYL010000217.1:0-5106 GCA_044377775.1 Bacteroidia bacterium | reverse complement strand
TAACGGAAATTATGTGATGATGTATACCATGTGTCCGATAAAGAAAAAGGGGGATTCCAGTATCGCCAGACCCATGGTATACATCATCACATAATTTCCGTTACCATTTTCGGTTAATGAGGCCTGGTAAAAAGTAGGTGAAAAGTGGTATTGGTCGAAGAGGTGTTGAATGTAGGAATAGTCCTTAATTCCCAAATCATTATGCAAAAAAATGAGTGGCAGATACAGGTAATAGGATAAAATATCCCAGGTTATTTCTGCATTATAGTTTTGATACAGGTATTTGGGCAATGAAAAATGAAAATAAAGCAAGGAGATGCAGATCAATAAAACAACGACCAGCGATTCTTTTTTTAATTTTTCACGAAGGAGATTAAACATTGTTTTAAAAATTATCAGAAAGTTCGGGTATTTATAATCAGGCACACCAAACATGCTTTCAAAGATACATTTTTGTGGATTGCGGTTGAAATTATTTTTCAGTAAGCTCTTTTAAAATTTGCGAATTGGAATTCCGATATAAGTCAGTAAATCCATTGTTTTAAGCGTGTTGTTAGAGAGTATTACATAACCGGAGACATTTAAATAGTAAATGGATCTTGATGATAATTTTTTCAGTTGCTGCGTTAACTCCTGATGTTCATCAATGATAATAATGTTTGGATAAACAACATCCTTGTCTTCGATCATCCGCCAGGTTCTGCGTTCATAACCGGGGAATATTGTTTTTGGAAAGTCGCTGATACAAGCGGCACAGCCAAAATCTATCAAGTCGTAATATCCGTGACTGTATACGATAACCAAATCGGTTTTGTTTTTTTTTGACAGGTAATTTATCTCCTGACATTCCTTTAAAATAGTATTGGTTTTAGCAACCATAACCATGTGTTCTTTTTGCCAATCCACATTTTCATCTATGGAAGCAGACAGTGAATTAACCTTGGCAGTAAAAAAAACAATGGAAACAACAGCAACAGCGATTGCTATCCAATTGTATTTTATTTTTATAAAAGGTATAAAGAAAACAAAGGCTAGCGGAATTGTAAGAAACATTCTGGAGTAGGAGAAGAAGACAGAATCTGTTCCGTCAAATATTTTATTGAAACCGAAGGAGAAGAAAATAAAGAAAACAAAAGCCAACAACGAAAAGGCCTGAGCGGGTTGTTTGTTTTTTAAGAAAAGAAACACAAGGGCAAATAAAGCCAAAAAGATGAACCAGGAATTATTCCAAAACAAGGGACTTACTGCAGAAAGGTGTTTGTTGAGATCGGAAAAAAAATAAGGAAAGAGGCGTGGTGAAAATTCAAATCCGGGTATTGGACGGGTGCTGTAATTCGGATGCAGCACATAAAAAAAGTTTAATAAAAAATGAATAAGTCCCCCGGCAGTTCCGCCTGCAAAAATGTTTAGATAAAAAGATCTGTTTTTGATATTCGTGTAAAACAAGTAAAAGAGGAGAGGCAATGACAACAGTAGGGCGTTTGGATTTAATGAATATCCAACAACACTAAAAAAGGCAAAACTTCGGAATGCCGCATTTCTATCAGAAGAAAAAACAGTCAGCCAACCAATGCTCGAGATAAAAATTCCCGTAACAAATCCTCTTGGAAGGCTTGTAAGGAGATCGTATTCTATAGGAAGCAATAAGGGTATGCAGATCACCAGAAGCGCCTGAATCTTTAATTCTTTGTAGAAACAAATTAATGCAACGATAAAGAATGGAAACAACGCAAGCACAGAAGTTATCACAGGAAGCGCTTTGTAAACGGGAACAGAAAGGAAGAGAAGCGGAACAGCCAATAAACCTTCGATCATTGAATTATAATTTTGTCCGAAAAAGCGTGTTTCATGAAAGAAACCTTTCGAAAATTCTGAAGCGCCATTCCACATGATTGCCTGGTCACCATCTGTATAAACGAAGGAAAAGTTCTTTAATACAAGGCAACGGAAGATGATGACAAGGGTTGCGATTGCAACAAACAGAATAGAAATAAAAATGTCTGAACGAAAAGTGTCAACGAATTTTCTAACTATTTTCATACGGTTAAGCGATAGGTAATTTTATTTACCCCAATAGGAAAGTGTAATATCATCGACATAAAATGTTTTCAACTCTTTGTTCCAGATATAAAATTTAATATTGGCGTTTGCAGGAATAGAGTTGCTGCTTGTCAAGAATTCCACCCTTGCTGTATTCCAGTTTTTATAATCAAGAACGGAATCTGTAACAAGCGGTTTTCCCGCCCAGCTGATGCTTTTACCGGTTTCGTCTTCTACAGACATTACTACAACTGCCCCTTTGGAGTTTTTGTCCGCATCCAATAATTTGCAGTTAAAATCAAACTTGAGTGTTTTTTGTGGAATGGTTGCTGCGCTCTTTTTAATGGTAACACTGTATTCGTTTTTAGCAGAAAGTTCGCAAACGTTCTTTCCTGAAAAGGCAGCGTTTTCAATTATAGACTCTGAAGCGACCAACAAAGGGTTGCTGCCTTCCAGATCAAAAAAGTCGACACTCAGCGTGTCCATTTTTTTTGGAGCGTGAAGTTTAATAAATGCGTATACGTCAAAATCGTATCCACCTAAAACTTTAAAGGGAATAGCCGGGCTGAATTTTTTCAGTAATTCAAAACGGGGATCATTCATTATTGTATCCAATGGAATTCTGCATTCATTTGGTCCGAAGTGGCCGTCCCAAAATATAATGGTACTGTCGGGAACCACACCAATACCATAGGCTTTGATGCTGGGATAAAGCCCCCACAATTCCCCAACCTTTTCAGGATCAAATGAATCTACATTTAAAACATGTGCAAGCAGTGGATAGAGGTAATATACTTTCTGATCTTTATAGGGGGACGATTTAAACCAATCACCGGCCTCTTTGATCACTGCTTGCTCGTTATCCAGTTTGTAGGGAAAGTAATCGTGTTTAAAGGGGCTATAAACGACAAAAAACAAGCAAAGGGCAATAATCGCTGATTCGATATACTTGTTTCTTTTAAAAAAGGGAAGCATCGCCCAATTAAATCCACGCAGGCAGATAAGGGCAGAGCAGGGCATTATGCCCGCCATTACGCGGATAAGTCCTAGTGAGCCGGCAAGCCCTTTCCACCAAAAGATAGAATGCGCGACAAAATAAATAAAGAAAGAACCATAGATCAGGAACAACTCTTCCATCATAAAAGAGTTTTCTACCACAGGGGTTCTGACTTTTTTCAGGTTTAATAAAAGCAGGACCAGAGCAGCTATACAGCCAACAATGAAGAGCGAATAAAGTGCTGTCCCCCAGATCAGATTGTGGTTGTTTACAAAATGCATCAATTCACCCTTGCCGTAGATGTCGCCATTAAAGCCGGTATACGGGTTTTGATGTTTGACCCAGAGAATATCTTTGTAATGAAAATAACCGATAATACTATAGGCGATTGTGCCAAAGGCAAGCATTGGAATGTAAAAATATTTTTTACGATACAGCAGAATGCAGAAGAAGAATGGCAAGACTAAATTGCCTTCTGTACGAACGAACGGAAGAAAGGAAATAATAAGTGTTGCTAAAAAGTATTTGTTTTCAAACATGAAATATATTCCGGAGATAAGGATCAAGCCGAACAGGGGCTCGGTTAATCCGCTGTTCATGGTTGGAAAATAGATGGGTGAGAAACATAAAAAGAAAACGACCAATATCGGATATTGAAGATTTAATTTTTTGGCAATTTTAAAACACAGCAAGGAAGAAAGCAGTGCACATAGGATATTAAAAAAGTTGATGCCAATTAAACCAAACTGTGAAAAAGGGGAGCTGATGAGCGTAAAAAAAGGTTTTCCCCAACTGTAAAAAAGTAAATCCGGGTGATTCCAGCAGTAGCGGGAAACTAGGTAGTGGCGAATTCCGTCACCGGCATCAAAGGTGCCTTTCGCGAAGTAGGAGAGTCCGAAAAACAACAGAAACATTGAACCAAGAACAATGGTCAATAGTTTTTTTTCGCTTAATATTTTGAGCATTTTATAAAAATGGTTTTTCGGTTCAATTTAAAAGTAGCAAAAATATGCAAAAGGGGATCTTATTTTTTCAACATGAACGTTTTATTTTTTTTCTCCCATTCCTGATATAGCCAAATGGCGCTGCTAATATATTCTTCAATAGCTGTTCTTTTGTTTTCTTTTGCCGACTTAATAAGTTTCTTTTTCCAGGTCTTGTTGTTTTCAATGTTTTTAAATACACCGGTTATAAAAAGACGGAATTCTTTTTCTTTAAGCGAAAAATACAATTCATTTTTAGGAGCATACAGCTCAAAAGCAGTGTTAATAAACTCATACGGGAATCCTGCTAATGTAGCATCTGTGGCGAGTAAAAGTATAACATCCTGTTTTTCTATTTCCATTTTTAAATTAAAAATGGTATTCGGCTTTTTTTCTCTTAGCGGGTTGTTGTAGATCCAATAGTCCCAATCCGAGTAAACGCTGTCCACAATTCCAGTTGCCGTAATTGTGCTGAAATAGCTGTCGGAAATTGCCAGAAGTTTGGGTTTAATCGAAAGTGAATCTTTTGTAAAACGCAGTTTAAAGTTGGCCATTTTAAAGTGTGGAACCTCCGAAAAAACATTCATCATCTTTTCGACATCGCGGTCTGCACGAGTTATTGTATCCGGATATCTGAAATCAGAAAATTCAAAGTGAGTCAGATTAATATTTTTTAAATCTTCTACTTTTTGATTAATTTTTTTCAACGCTAATGCTGCACCATAAGCGCTCCAATGAACCCCAACCTTTGAATAGAGTGGGTGTTGTGTCGTATCTTTCATTGACAAGAAATAGCTTCTTAAGTCGACAACATTTAATTTTGCCCTGTTGCAGTTTTTTAAATACACCTTGTAGTTGGTGCTGTCCGGAGTTGCGGATTTTAAATAGTTATCCGGAATATATTCGGGATAATAGGAGGCTTTACCCGGAGCAAAAGCAAAGATCAACGAGATGTTTTTTTTATTTAATTCTTGCGCAACAATTTTCGATTTTTCTACTTGAAGTTTAATGTATTCCGAACCAACAAAATCCTCCCCGGTATAGCCCAAAATATATGGTTTCCCATATAAATAATTGTTTTTCCCA
>JBILYL010000026.1:0-15200 GCA_044377775.1 Bacteroidia bacterium | reverse complement strand
ATAATAAAATTATGATTACAACATACTTGTTTTATCTGCTTTCTTTTCTGGCGATCATGTTCGCTTTGATGGTGGTATTCTCCAAAAACCCAATACACAGTGTGCTGTATCTGGTTCTGGCATTTTTTACAATCGCTGGTCATTATGTATTGCTGAATGCACAGTTCCTGGCTGCCGTGCACATTATCGTTTATGCCGGTGCGATCATGGTTTTATTCCTCTTTGTGATCATGCTTTTAAACCTGAATAAGGAAACAGAGCCTCACAAAAGCGTTTGGTTGAAAGCTTCTGCTGCTGTTGCATCGGGTTCATTGCTGGTTGTTCTTGTTGGTTCTCTTAAAGGTGCTGCTAGTATCCAGTCTGCAAAAACATTTGACGCAAGTATCGGATTGATCGAAAATTTAGGACAAACATTGTTCAACGATTTTTTATTGCCATTTGAAGTTTCATCTATTTTGCTGCTGTCAGCAATGGTTGGTGCAGTTATGTTGGGTAAGAAAAGTATTAAGTAATTGAAATATTAAAAATCACAGATCAGAAACTTCACAATTTTTGATCGTCAATTTAAAAATAAAGAATGAGCGCAATACAAACAATTCCTTTAGAGTGGTATCTTTTACTGAGTTCGGTCCTTTTCACCATTGGTGTATTAGGTGTGCTTTTTAGACGAAATGCCATTATCATTTTTATGTCAATTGAGTTGATGTTAAATGCTGTTAACCTTTTGCTTGTTGCATTTTCAAGTTATTTGTCTGATAGCAAAGGACAAGTATTTGTGTTTTTTATTATGGCTGTAGCTGCTGCGGAAGTAGCCGTTGGACTCGCAATTCTGATGATGGTGTACCGAAATACAAAATCATCGGACATTAATACGTTGAATAAATTAAAATGGTAATTCACTACTGTCTGTTAAATCAGATGGAGAAAAAATAAAAGAAGAGTATGATAAAATTAGTTTGGTTAGTTCCGCTTCTCCCGCTTATAGGATTTATAATCATCGGATTATTCGGAAAAAAATTATCGAAGGGAATTGTTGGAACAATTGGAAGCGGTGCCGTATTAGGTGCTTTTGCAATTGCTCTTGGAATATTTTTTGAATTGAAAGGCAGTGTTCAAAAAGAACACACCATCGATTTGTTCAATTGGATCTCTGCCGGTAAATTGTCTATTCCATTTTCCTTTCTGATTGATCCCCTGTCTTCCTTATTCTTATTGATCATCACAGGGATCGGATTTTTGATCCATGTATATTCAACCGGTTACATGAGCCATGATGAAGGCTTTTTCCGCTTCTTCGCATACTTGAATCTTTTCATCTTCTTCATGTTGTTGTTGGTATTAGGCTCTAATTACCTGATCATGTTTGTTGGTTGGGAAGGTGTTGGATTGTGCTCTTATCTTTTGATTGGCTTTTGGTTTAAAAATACAGCGTATAACAATGCCGCAAAAAAAGCATTCATCATGAACCGTGTGGGTGACTTAGGTTTCCTGTTAGGTATTATATTGATCTTCGTAACCTTCGGAAGTATCGGATACCACGATGTTTTTGAACAAGCAAAAAACATGGCTTCCGGAAATCCAACGTTAACAGCAATTGCTTTATTATTGTTTGTTGGTGCAATGGGAAAAAGTGCCCAGCTTCCTTTATACACTTGGTTGCCCGATGCGATGGCCGGTCCAACGCCTGTATCTGCTTTGATTCACGCTGCTACCATGGTAACAGCCGGTATCTATATGATCGCCCGCTCAAATATTTTATACACACTTTCTCCGGATGCAATGAATGTTGTTGCGATCATTGGAGTGTGTACAGCCTTGTTTGCTGCAACAATCGGACTGGCACAAAACGATATTAAAAAAGTATTGGCGTACTCAACCGTTTCACAATTAGGATACATGTTCCTTGCTCTTGGTGTTGGTGCTTATACCGGAGCAGTTTTTCATGTGATGACGCACGCGTTCTTTAAAGCATTATTATTCCTTGGCGCTGGAAGTGTTATCCATGCGATGAGCGGAGAACAGGATATCCGTAAAATGGGGGGATTGAAAAAATACATCTCTACAACACACATTACATTTTTATTAGGAACACTGGCTATTGCAGGTTGTTTCCCTTTCTCTGGATTCTTTTCCAAAGATGAAATTCTTGCTCATGCATGGGAACATAATAAGCTGCTTTGGTTCTTGGGAATATTAGGTGCAGCAATGACGACCTTCTATATGTTCCGTTTATATTTCCTTACTTTCCACGGTAAATTCAGAGGAACTCATGAACAAGAGCACCACCTGCACGAATCTCCAAAGTCAATGACGATTCCGTTGATCGTTTTAGCGATACTCTCAGTCGTAGGTGGGTTGATCGGTATTCCGGAAGCATTGCATGGCACTCATTATTTAGAGGAATTTTTAAGCCCTGTATTTGAGTCCTCTTCTTTCCGTCTGGTTCACCATTTATCGCATGAAACAGAATATGTATTGATGGGTATTGCCACATTAGTTATGATTGTTGCGATCTGTTTCGCACACTCAATCTATGTTAAGAAAAATACAGTGCCTGCTGCCGAAGGTGAAGAATTACAACCACTTCATAAATTGGTTTACAATAAGTATTGGATTGATGAATTGTATGAAAGCCTGATTACGAAACCTCTGAATTTAATTTCAGAAGCATTCCATAAACTGGTAGATAATCAAATTGTTGATGGAATTGTTAATGGTATAGGTTCTATTGTTAAATGGGTAAGTAGCCTTCTCCGCCTTGCTCAAACAGGCAACATCGGATTTTATGTGTTTGTAATGGTTATTAGTATTGTTTTGATTTTGTTTACGCAACTGTTTTAGAATTTAGAATTTATTTATAAAGATATGATCACATTATTATTAATATTTTTTCCATTAGTTGCCGGCTTACTTTTATTATTTGTAAAAGGTCCGCAAGTAAAAAACATCGCGCTGGGTGCTGCAATACTTGAATTTGTAATTGCAATTTTTGCACTGTCTCAATTTCATCGCGATGCAACTACTCAGTTTGAGTGGAACTCTTCGTGGATCCAATCGATGGGCATTTCATTTCATGTTGGTATCGATGGTATCTCAATGTTGTTGGTTCTTTTAACAACATTTCTTGTTCCTGTTATTATTCTAACTTCGTTTAAAACCGATTACAAAAACCCTTCTGCATTTTACGCATTGATCATGTTCATGCAAATGGCGCTTGTAGGTGTTTTCGTTTCATTAGACGGTTTCTTATTTTATGTGTTCTGGGAATTAGCATTGATCCCGATCTACTTCATCTGTTTGTTGTGGGGTGGAGAAGACAGAGCAAGAATTACATTCAAGTTTTTTGTATACACCCTTGCCGGTAGTTTATTCATGTTGGGAGGATTAATTTATCTTTACCTGCATACTTCAGGAACGCACAGTTTTAATATCACAGCGCTTTATGCTGCCGGACAAGGTCTTGATGTTGTTCATCAGGGATATGTATTCTGGGCAATGTTCATCGCGTTCGCTATTAAAATGCCCGTTTTCCCATTTCATACATGGCAGCCGGATACATATACAACGGCTCCTACACAAGGTACCATGCTGCTTTCCGGTATCATGTTAAAGATGGGAACTTTTGGTGTGATCCGCTGGTTGTTGCCATTGGCTCCATTAGGTGTTGAACACTACGCAAATGTTGTGATCGGATTATCCGTATTCGGTATTGTTTACGCATCTTGTATCGCTATCGTACAAAAAGATTTCAAACGATTAATTGCATACTCTTCTATTGCGCACGTTGGCTTGATCGCTGCGGGTATATTATCCATGAACGCTCAAGGTATTCAGGGTGCTATGATTCAAATGTTAAGTCACGGTGTAAATGTGGTAGGCTTGTTCTTTATTGTTGACCTGATTCAGAAACGTACAAACACCAGAGAAATTCAATCGCTCGGTGGAATCAGAAATGTTAATCCTCAATTTGCTGTTCTGTTTTTAATTGTATTGTTAGGCAGTGTTGCACTTCCATTAACAAACGGATTTATTGGCGAGTTTTTATTGTTGAACGGTTTGTTTCAGCACAATGCATGGATGGCTGCCTTTGCAGGTTTGTCAGTAATATTAGGTGCCGTATATATGTTGCGGAGCTACCAATCGATCATGTTAGGAGAAACTAATGCAGCAACAGCTTCTTTTGCTCCATTAGAAACAAGTGAAAAAGCAGTGCTGATAATTATTTGTTCTGCAATTATTGTTTTTGGCGTTTTTCCAAAACCATTAACGGATATTGTTGCACCTTCTGTAAACCAATTGGTAGAAGGTATTAGAGTAGCTTTAGGAAAATAAAATTTAGAATTAGAAAAAATTAAAAACCACTTTCACAAAAAACACAAGTGTGCAGAACGGTGAAAAAAGTGGTGAAAAATAAAAGTATATGAAAGCATTAATATTACTTTCTTCATTAGGTGTAATTGCATTATTGGCTGAGATCTTCAGCTTTAAAAAACTCTTGTATCCTATCGTGTTGCTTGGTTTAATTACCACATTCGTATTAAATATGTTTGATTGGGATACCAACAAGTTGTATTTTAAGATGATGCAGTTTGATAACTATGCCGTTGCATTTACTGCAGTTATTTTAGTTGTTGCATTTCTTTGGTTCATAATGGCGGAAGGGTTTTTTAAAGAAGAATCCAACTTAACCGATCATTTTGCTTTAGTGCTATTTGCATTGGTGGGTGCGGTAATGATGGTTTCTTATACAAATATGTCAATGTTGTTTTTAGGAATTGAGATTTTGTCCATTCCAATGTACATATTAGCAGGAAGTAATAAAACGGATGTCTCCTCCAACGAAGCGGCATTCAAATATTTAATAATGGGTGCTTTCGCTACTGGTTTTTTATTATTCGGTATCGCATTGGTATACGGAGCAACCGGCTCATTTGATCTTTCCGAGATCGCTGCAGCCGTTTCCGGTGGTACAGCTTTATCTTCCATTTTTTATGTTGGTGTGTTATTGATGTTAGTCGGAATGGCATTCAAAGTTTCTGCTGCTCCTTTTCACTTTTGGGCTCCGGATGTTTATCAGGGTGCACCAACTGTCGTTACTGCATTTATGGCAACCATTGTTAAAACAGCAGCATTCGCAGCATTTTTAAGATTATTCTCTACTACATTTATTGGTGTCAGCGAAACATGGATGCACATTGTTTGGGTGATGGCTGCATTAACATTATTGGTAGGTAATATTACTGCCGTAGTGCAAACTAGCACTAAACGAATGTTAGCCTATTCAAGTGTTGCACATGCAGGTTACATGTTGTTGGCGTTATTAGCTGCTAACAATTACTCTAACAGTGCTATTTTGTATTACGCATCAGCTTACTCTATCGGCTCCATTGCAACATTTGCAATCGTAAATATTATTTCAAATGCTAAAAATTCGGATGGTGTAAATGCTTTCAACGGTTTGTCAAAAACAAATCCGATGCTTGCAATTGTCATGACGATCGCTTTGTTATCATTGGCTGGCATTCCGCCTACAGCAGGTTTCTTCGCGAAGTATTTTATATTTACTTCTGCTTTCATGGCAGGGAATGTAGGACTTGTACTGATCGCGATCATCGCTTCATTAATCGGGGTTTATTACTATTTCCGACTGATCATTGCAATGTATTTCAAAGAAAGTGACGGACAAACAATTGTTGTTGAATCCAATCACAAAATAGTATTGGTGATTATCGCAATTGCTATCGTTGCTTTAGGTCTCTTCCCGGATTATATTATCGGTTTGTTGTAAAACAAGAAGTGTTTTCGATACGCTCTAATTCTTCCGCTACTCGAACTTACAAATACAGGGTCACTTCGAGTAATTCCGACAAAAGGAGGAATGTATCGAGAAGTGCTTACATCAAGAACCGATTTCAAATGAAAGCTTCTCAAGTGGAGAAGCTTTTTTTATTTTACAAAGTGTATATTTGTTTTAAATAAATTCCTCAGCGTCCTCAGCGAAATATCTTTGCGACCTCTGCGGTAAAAAACAAACTATGAAATTTAAAAAACCATCGCTCATTGTTCAGATATTTTCAGGAATGCTCCTGGGAATCATTGTTGGATATTTCTGGAAAGACTTCGCACCAAGTTTGCACATTCTGAGCGATATTTTTATGCGCTTCATAAAAATGATCATTGCTCCGCTGGTATTCTCCGTATTGGTTGTTGGTGTTGCCAAGGTGGGGGACTTTAAATCCGTAGGCCGAATCGGAATAAAGACACTTTTGTATTTTACGACAGCTGCAATTATTTCATTATTGTTGGGATTGATGCTGGTGAATGTTTTTGCTCCCGGTAAAAAAATGCACCTGGAATTGCCCCCGGTTGATGCTGAAGTAGGTGTTCAGGTGGCGAAAGAATTTGACACAAAAAATTTCATCAATCACATTATCCCCGAAAGTATTGTGGATGTGATGGCTAAAAACGAAATATTACCCATCGTTATTTTTGCATTGTTTTTTGGTATTGCTGCGGCATCTGTTGGTAGCAAAGGGAAAGTGGTGGTCGATTTTTTCGATTCTATTTCTCACATCATGTTCAAGGTTACTAATTATGTAATGTCTTTTGCTCCCTTTGGTGTGTTTGGTGCTTTAGCTGCGGTGGTCGCAAAGCAAGGACTGGGCATTCTCGCGGGTTATCTCTACCTGATCGGAACATTCTATCTCGGATTGTTTTTGTTTGTTTTCGGGGTGTTATTTCTGATCTGTTTTTTCATGAAAATTAATTTTTTCAAACTGCTGAACTACATCAAAGAACCAATTTTGCTGGCTTTTAGTACGGCAAGTTCAGAAGCGGCAATGCCAAAAACAATTGAGTCGCTCGAACGATTTGGTTGTGGTAACCGGATCGTAAGTTTTGTTTTGCCCCTTGGGTATTCTTTTAACCTCGATGGTTCTATGATGTACATGACCTTTGCTACTGTATTTATTGCTCAGGCCTATGGTATAGAAATGTCTGTTGGCCAGCAGATCACGATGTTGTTGATCCTGTTAATTACCAGTAAAGGGGTTGCAGGAATTCCCCGTGCTTCACTTGTTGTTATTGCAGGAATGCTCGCTCACTTTAATATTCCTGTTGCAGGATTGCTGTTATTGTTGGGTATCGATCAGATTTTGGATATGGGACGCTCCGCAACCAATGTGGTAGGGAATGCCGTTGCAACAGTCGTGATCTCCAAATGGGAAGGTGAGCTCCATGAGCATAAAGTCAATCCCGACATTGATAAAGTAAAATTGGATTAATTTTAGTAAAATAATTTCATACAAAAATCGAAACATTAATTTGACGTCACCCTGAGCCCTGTCACTTCGAGCGGAGTCGCTAGTCAGTTCGAGCGGAGTCGAGAACGAGATTAATATAGTAAAGAAAAATGCTTGTCGCCAGTCACTTCGAGCGGAGTCGAGAAGCAAAGGGCTTAATTCATAGCACAGTGATAGAATTCCTAAAACAACTTACCGACCCCCATTCCATCATACAATTTGGCGGTATCGCCCTTTTGCTTTTTGTGATATTTGCTGAAACGGGTTTGTTGGTCGGTTTTTTCCTTCCGGGTGATTCACTTGTTTTTATTTCAGGAATGATCTGTGTTTCAAAGCCGGAATTGCTTGGAGTAAATCTTCCCGTTTTGATCTTGTCATTGTCGGTAGCGGCTATCATTGGAAATGTTGCCGGTTATTGGTTTGGCCACAAGGTTGGCACTCCCTTGTTTCAACGAACAGATTCTTTTATCTTTAAAAAGCGATATTTGGAAGTTACCCGAGGGTTTTATGCTAAAAATGGGGGAAAAACACTCATTATTGGGAGGTTCTTGCCGATTATCAGGACATTTGCACCCATTCTTGCCGGAGTTATCAACGTTGATTTTAAAAAATTTATGGTGTATAATGTCATTGGAGCCTTCGCTTGGATCGGCTCCCTGTGTAGCATCGGATATTTCCTTGGCACGTATAAATGGGTCCAGGAAAATATCGGCTCCATTGTGATCGGACTAATTGTTATCACTACCATTCCTGTGCTTACGACCATCCTTCGAGAAAGAAAAAACAAACAATGATTTTTGTCGTTGTATTTCATCAATAGATTATTGTAATTTTGCAGCCTGAATGGAAGTAATACAATTTATCAGGAATTTTAGTGATGCCCATTATATCATTAATTGGGGTAGTCTGGCTTTCCTAGTCTTTATCGTTTTTGCAGAATGTTCTTTTCTTGCAGGGTTTTTCCTGCCGGGAAACTCCCTCATCTTTATGGCAGGGATTCTTTGTTATTCCAAGCCCGATATATTGGGAGTCAATCTTCTTGTCTTGATTGTTTTGCTTTCCATCGCTGCCATGGTTGGCTATTACATTGGCTATTGGTTCGGTTTTAAAACCATGGGCCCACGATGCATGAAACCGGATACGAAGATCTTTATCTTCAAAAAATGGTGGATCGACCGCACGGTCAATCTCTATGACCAACATGGTGGAAAGATATTAATAGTAGGGCGTTTCTTGCCTTTAATACGCAATTTCGCACCGGTAATTGGAGGCATGATTCAGATGAATTATAAAAAATACATGATATATAATGTTATCGGAGCGGTAATATGGGTTGGCTCATTAGCGGGTATCGGTTACTTTTTTGGCTCCAACGAATGGGTTTATAAGAATATCGGTTATATTATTATCAGCTTGGTAATCATAACAGTAGCCTCTCTTTTCATAAAAACAAAGGCCGTAAATAACAGATAAAATCTGCTTTGCCATTTAATAACAGGAACCGCCTGTTATTGCTAAAAACCAACCACTTAATAAAACAGATGCACAAACAACAATTTTTTGTGGTAATTCGTGTTCAAGAAGCACCTGTTTAATACAGATTAAGTTTAATCAACCAGCCATTGTCCTTTAAATAAAAACGAAGATTTGGCGTATTGCAGGGAGCAGAAAAAAAAAACAATTACTTCACATGAAAAATTTTTACTTTCGAAATAGATTTAGTATGTTTGGTGCCCTGTTAAAGAAAACTATTACAGGAAAAAGTGTTCTGTTTTCAAAAATTTGTATGTATTAAACTAAATAATAAAATAAACCAAAATCAAATCAATATGAGTAATAAAAAATCAACATCAGGCGGGTTTAACTTTATGACCGCACTTTTAGCAATCGTAGTATGTTTAGTAATCGGGTGGTTAATTTATTCATTTATTCTGGGTGCTCCTGGAAACTTTGATGCTGAAGGTCATCCAAAAGAAGGAAATATGTTAGGAATGATGTATTCAGGTGGATTCATTGTACCTATCCTAATGGCAATTTTTATGATTATTGTTACTTTTTCTGTTGAGCGCTTATTCACAATTGCTAAAGCAAAAGGAACAGGTAAAGCAGATGAGTTTTTACGTAACATCAAATCACTTTTAGCAAGCAACCAATTCGAAGATGCTATTGCAGCATGTGATAAACAACAAGGTTCTTTGGCGAACGTTGTTCGCTCCGGAATTGAAAAACTTCAAATCGTACAAAACGATTCTTCAATGAACAGTGAAGAGAAAATCTCTGCAGTTCAAAAAGAATTGGAAGAGGCAACTTCATTGGAATTGCCAATGCTTTCTAAAAACTTATCTATCATCACTACTTGTGCTACTATCGCAACTCTTTGGGGTTTGATCGGAACGGTTTTAGGTATGATCCGTTCATTTGCTGCGATGTCTGCTGCTGGTTCTCCTGATACAGCTGCACTTGCAACAGGTATCTCGGAGGCACTTATCAATACAGCCTTAGGTATCAGCGGTTCAGTTGTTGGTATTATCATGTACAACTATTTCAGTACACGTGTTGATACAATCACTCACAGTATGGATGAGGCTGGTTTCAGCTTATTGCACACTTTAAAGATGTCTAAATAGTTTTTAGACCTATTCAATAAATATTAAATAATAAATAAACAGATATGGCTGAAGTACAATCATCTAAAGGTAGCCCTTCATTGGATATGACTCCAATGGTGGATTTGGCTTTCCTTTTGGTTACCTTCTTTATGCTTACTGCTACTTCAAGAGTTACCGAACCGGTTGTGGTTGACACACCTTCGTCTACGGCAGATAAATTACTTCCTAAAAATGTAATTTTGATCTCCATCGATGATAAAGGAAAACCGTTCTATAACATCAACAATTCGGAAGTTCGTAAAAAAACGTTGCAGAAAATGGGACAACAATACAAGATCTCATTTACTGAAAAAGAATTGGAGACGTTTGGTGGAATGACCAGTATTGGTGTGCCAATAGCACAATTGAAGGAGTATATCAATATGGAAGATGCCAAACGTGTGGCTATTAAATCTCCAGGTATTCCTCACGATTCGCTTCATAACGAATTGGGTGATTGGATACAATTCGGAAGGATTGAAGCTGCAAAGCAAGCAAAAACAGAAGAGGAGAGAGCAGAAAAATTGGGACGTGAATTTAAATACGAACCACTTCGTTATGCGATCAAAGCTGATGGACAAGCAAATTATATTGCTGTAAAAGAGATCATCAAAGTTTTTACCGATATCGATATTTATCGTTTTAACTTGATCACAGACCTTGAACAAGGACCTGTTGCAGCAGAATAAAAAAATAATTATGGAATACGATAAGGTGATGCATCTATAAAGTAATTCCAAGATTATAAACATTTAAATATTATAAAAATGGCAGAAGTAAATACTGGTGGTGGCGGTGGTGTAAAGCATGAGAAGAAACGCGCCAAAAAATCATCGACACGAATAGATATGACGCCAATGGTAGATTTGGCGTTCTTGCTCCTTACGTTTTTCGTATTAACATCTACTTTTGCGAAACCCAAAACAATGGAGATCAATTATCCCGCAAAACCCGAGGATGATAAAGATCAGATAAAAGTAAACAATGCATTGACGTTTATTCTTTCTAAAGAAAACTCTGTCTTTTATTATTATGGTGAGTTTTATCCTGCCGGAAACGAAAAAGGCGTGGCTCCGACTACCTTAACAAAAACAGATTTTTCGGATGAAGGCTTGCATAAATTGCTTTTAGACAGAAACAAACCTACAACAGTTGCTATTGACGCATTGACAGAAAAGTTGAAACGGAAAGAAATTGTTGACACTACCTACAAGCGTTTAGTGAATAGAGAAAAAGGCTCAAAAGAGGCCTTGACTGTACTTATTAAAGCAGATGATCAAGCAGTTTACAAAAACGTAATTGACGTAATTGACGAACTAAACATTTGCAACATTGGTAAATACGCGGTTGTAGATATGGGTGCAAAAGAAAACGAATTACTAAAAGCAACGTCTAAATAATACTAAGATGGCAGAATCATTATTTAATAATTGGAACAGTGTCGTTGCCCCTGTGCGTAACGATATCGTTTTCGAAGATCGGAATAAGACCTATGGGGCTTATGATCTTCGTAAAAATCACAACCGGAGTGTTACATTTGCATTGTTGATCACGGGTGCTTCATTCGTTTTCGCGGTTAGTTTACCTGCAATTATCGATTGGATCAAAAATGTAACTGAAGAAGTGGAAGTGCCTGTAGATATTACTCCGGTAGATCTTACTGCTCCTCCTCCCTTGGATGAAACAGAACCACCACCACCACCACCACCACCACCACCGGTAATGGAAACGGTAAAATTTACTCCTCCTGTAGTTACGGATGAAGAGGTAATTGATGAGCCACCTCCTGTTCAAACAGAAGAAACGCCACAAATTAGTACTGTTACACAAGAAGGAACCGGTGATAATGAGATTATTATCCCAGATGAAGGTACAGGACAGGTTGTTGAAGCGGTTGTTGAAGCTCCTTTGACAATTGTTGAGCAGATGCCTTCATTCCCGGGTGGTGAAGCTGAAATGATGAAATACATTCAAAAAAATGTATCCTATCCACAAATGGAAAAGGAAGGTCAGATTCAGGGAACATGTTACGTTACTTTTGTTGTTGAAAAGGATGGAAGTATCACTGATGTGAAAGTTTTGAGAGGCGTGTCCGGTGGAAAAGGTTGTGATAAAGAAGCGATGCGCGTTGTAAAGTCAATGCCAAGCTGGAAAGCTGGTAAACAAAACGGTCGTGAGGTTCGTGTACAGTTCAATTTACCGATTAAGTTCACATTGCGATAGTGCTCAAGTTCATAGACGGGTATTAACATAAAATATATCTTTAACAGTAATTCTTCTTCCGTGGATAAAATACGCTATTATTCAAGCTTTTTAATGATAGCGGTTTATCTGGGATTGGGATTACTGTTTTTTTTTACCGACATCGCTTCCAATACATTTCCTACCTATAGAAAAGAATTGGGAGTTACAATGCTGGTTTATTCAATCGTCAGATCAGGTTTAATGATCAGAAAATACAGAAAAGGGCGGGAAGATGAGCGTTAAGATAAAGATAAAACATTCATGGAATAAACTAAGGTTCTACCTTAGTTTTTTGCTTTTGGCATTTTATCTGACCATTGGTTTTTTGTTTCTGTTTACCGATACCTGGATTGATCTCTTGCCTCAGGGAAGAAGTATTATTGGAATTGTTTTAATTTTGTTCGGCACATTGCGTTTTTACATTGCTTATCGTAGATATATTAATAAGTTATTGCGAATCAAAACGTCTGTTAAAGAAAAAGAAACAGCGCATGTCGAATAGAAATATAATAACACTCATGAAAAAGATAGTTTTTGGAATTGTTGTTCTTGCATCAACCCTGCTAGTTGCTTGTTCTGGAGGATCTGATGCTCCGAAACCAACAGATACACCCACTTCTGGTGAGGTAAACATTTCTGTTGACGAATCGTTTCAAAAATTGTTTGACAATCAGATTTATACGTTCGAGGCAATTTACAAAAATGCAAAAGTGCACGTGAATTACATTCCCGAAAACGAAGCGCTTACCAGCCTCATAAACGATTCTTGCAAAGTAGTTGTGATGTGCCGCGACCTTACTGCAACTGAGCGCAAATCATTTGAAGCTAAAAACATATTCCCGATCTCTACCAAAATTGCTGAGGATGCAATTGTATTGCTTGTTCATCCTGAAAACATGGATACCGTATTAACAGTTGAACAAGTGAAAGCAATCTTGCTTGGTAACGATTCGCTATGGAAACAAGTAAACAATAAATCACTATTAGATGGAGTGAATGTCGTTTTTGATAATGCAGGTTCTGCAAATGCCCGTTACATGAAAGACACACTTCTTCAGGGCAAGGATTTTGCGAATAATGTGTTTGCTGTTAAATCTAACCCGGAAGTTATCGAGTATGTTAGTACTCATAAAAATGCATTGGGCATTTTAAGTGTTAACTGGATCAGCGATATGGACGACTCTCTTACAACCAATACGCTTAAAAAAGTAAAGGTAGTTGCCATTGCTAAAGACAGCACCTCAAAGCCGTTTAAGGCCTATCAGGCTTATATAAAAACCAAAGAATACCCTTTTACAAGAGATGTGTTTATGATCAACAGACAAACGCGTGCAGGACTTGGTATGGGATTTGTATCCTTTGTAGCTGGAGACAAAGGACAACTGATGATATTAAAAGCAGGATTGATTCCTGCAATCGCTCCGGTAAGATTAGTACAAGTAAATATTGAATAAATTAAATTATGAAACAACCATATCCTCTAATTTTAAAAACAGGATAATATATGGTTGTTCAATCTCATAAAAATAAAGAATATGAAAAAAGAGATTAAAAAGACGAAATTAATAATTGGATTGTTCCTGATTGCTGGTTCAGCGACAGTTGCTCAAACACTCAATGACGCAATAAAATTGACTACAAATGAACAGTTTGAATCTGCTGATGCAGCTTTCAAAGTACTTCTTCAGTCGCAACCCAACAATGGCGATTATTGCTTTTATTTTGGAGAGAACTATTTCAAAAATGATAATATGGAAATGGCAAATGCAATGTATCAGAAGGGTGCAGACGCAAATCCAACAAATCCTATTCCATATGTAGGTCTTGGAAAAGTGCAGTGGTATAAAGGTCAGTCTGCTTATGCGAAAGCAAATTTCTTTAAAGCAACAACACTTGCTGCCGGAAAAAACGCTACTGTTTTGATGAAAATTGCTGAGGCATATACAAACGCTCCTACAAAAAATCTGACGGATGCTTTTACTTTGTTGGCACAAGCAGCAAAATTGGAACCTAAAAATCCAGAGGTCTATATCTTGACTGGAGATGCTTTTTTAGAGCAAAATAATGGAACGAAAGCAGTTGAAAATTACGAGAAAGCAGGAGCACTTGATCCGAAATCTCCAAGAGCATTATTGAAGCAAGGGCAAATTTGGAACCGAGCAAAAAATTATCAATTGGCAATTGACACCTATAAAAAAGCAAAATTAATTGATTCTACATTCGCGCCTGCTTTCCGTGAAGCTGCAGAAATTTATCACAAAGCAGGTCAAGATAAAATTGCGTATGGTCAAATGAAAAAATACATTCAATTAAATAACGATTGTGGTGCCCGTGCCCGTAGCGCTGGATTCGCATTGGAATCAAAATTTTACAAAGAGTGTATTGTTGATGCTAAAGAAGCTCAACAGTGTGACCCTAATAATGTTTTTATACATAGGTATTTAGCGTACGCAAAATATGAAACTGTTGATTATGCTGGTGGATTAGACAACATCAACTTCTTTTTTACAAATGCTCCAGCAGATAAAGTAATTCCACAGGATTATGAATATCGTGCGAAATTGCTTTCTAAAACAGGAAAAGATTCATTGGCTATTTTAGATTTTAAAAAAGCAATGGACCTGCAGCCGGATAAAGTGGAGTTGAACGGAGATATTGCAAACGCATACGTGCAGATGAAAAAATATCCTGAAGCCATTGCAGCATATAAAGTTAAAATAGAAAAAGGAAAACCTGGTGTAAATGATTATTACAAATTGGGAATAGCCTATTATAAATCAAAAGATTTTATCAATGCTGATTCTTCTTTTGTTCAAGTAATAAAATTACAACCCGAACTTATACTGGGACATTTATGGAGAGCAAAATCGAATTCGCAATTAGATCCTAAGAATGAGAAGTGGTTGGCTAAACCATTTTACGAAACATACTTAGCGAAAGTGAAGCCAGAAGACACAGAAAAGAGCAAAAGTGATTTGATAGGTGCTAATACATATATGGGAGTTTA